>DATJUT010000101.1 GCA_035502185.1 Gemmatimonadales bacterium | reverse complement strand
CGGGGCGTGGCGCAGACCGGTTAGCGCGCCTGGTTCGGGACCAGGAGGTCGGAGGTTCAAATCCTCTCGCCCCGACTGTTGCGCCAGTAGCTCAGCTGGATAGAGCGTCAGCCTCCGGAGCTGAAGGCCACAGGTTCGACTCCTGTCTGGCGCACTCCCGGAACATCGATCGCATCAGACACTTGGGGCCGCCGTCGTGGGCGGCCCTTCGCGTCACCGCCCATGCCGATTCCGCCACCTACTCGCGGGCGCGCCGCGCCGTTACTCTGAGCCGGCAGAGCGACCCGCGCAGGAGGCACGATGCAGAAGCGCAAACTGGGAAAGAGCGGTCTGGAGGTTTCGGCGCTGGGCCTGGGCTGCATGGGGATGAGCTACGCCTACGGTCCGGCACCGGACCGGAAAGAGATGATCGCCCTCATCCGCCGCGCGGTGGATCGCGGCGTCACGTTCTTCGACACGGCCGAGGCGTACGGCCCGTTCGCGAACGAGGAGCTCGTCGGTGAAGCACTGGCGCCCGTCCGCAGCCAGGTGGTGATCGCCACCAAGGGAGCATCGTGCCCCGCTTCACGGCGGAGGCGCGGAAGGCGAACCAGGCCCTGGTGGACCTGCTGCACCGGCTCGCGGCGCGGAAGGAGGCGACGCCCGCGCAGCTGGCGCTCGCCTGGCTGCTGGCCCAGAAGCCGTGGATCACGCCGATCCCGGGCACCACGAAACCGGGGCGCCTGGAGGAGAACATCGGCGCGACGGCCGTCGAACTGACGGCCGACGATCTGCGGGAGATCACCGGCGCGGCGGCGGCGATCACGATCGAAGGCGCGCGATGCCCCGAGCACCTGGAGAAGAGAACCGGACTCTGAGCCGCCGTCGGTCAGGCGGGAGCGGGGATCATGAGCACCGGCATCGAAGGCAAAGTCGTCGTCATCACGGGCGCGAGCAGCGGGCTCGGCGAGGCGGCCGCCCGGCATCTCTGCGCTCAGGGCGCCAGCGTCGTGCTGGGGGCGCGGCGCGCCGATCGTCTCCAGGCGCTGGCCAAGGAGCTGACGGCCCAGGGCGGCAAGGCGCTCGCCCTGGCCACCGACGTCACCGACTACGAGCAGGTGAAGCGGCTCGTGGACACGGCCGTGCGGACCTTCGGGCGGATCGACGTGATGCTCAACAACGCGGGCCTGATGCCGCACTCGCCGCTCGAGCGCCTCAAGATCGACGACTGGAACCGGACGATCGACGTGGGCCTCAAGGGCGTCCTGTACGGCATCGCCGCGGCGCTGCCCCACATGCAGCGGCAGAAATCCGGCCACATCATCAACGTCTCCTCCGTGGCGGGTCACAAGGTGCGGCCGGGGGGCGTCGTCTACGCGGCGACGAAGACGGCCGTCCGGGTGCTCTCCGAGGGACTCCGCATGGAGGTGAAGCCGTACAATATCCGCACGACGATCATCTCACCGGGCGCGGTCGCCACGGAACTGGTGGACAGCATCACGGAGCCCGACATCCGGCAGGGCGTCCGGGAGATGACCGCCGAGATGGCGCTTCCCGCGGAGACGTTCGCGCGGATGGTCGCCTTCGCCATCGGCCAGCCGGAGCAGGTGGACGTGAACGAGATCCTGTTCCGACCCACGCGCCAGGAGCTCTAGCCCGCGCGCGCGGCGCGGGGGAGGGCGCGCGCCGGCAGCCCGGGCGAGGCTGCGCGCGAAACGGACGCAGCGCCGATCCGGTCTGCTGCGGTCCCTACCTGCCCGGCGGCGGGCGCGACGCGCCCATCGTGACCTCGGCGCGCAGCGGCAGGTCGGACGAGGCATCGCCGACTCCGATGCGATAGGCGCCGGCAGCGATCCCCCAACCGCCGGCCGTGCTGTCCCACTGCGCGAAGGCGCGCGCGTCCAGCGAGAAGGTCAGGTGCCGCGTCTGGCCCGGAGCGAGCGGCACCTTCCGGAACGCCTTCAGCTGCCAGGGCGGCTCCCCGGTCGAGGCGGGATGGCCGACGTAGACCTGCACCACGTCGGCCCCCGCGCGCCGACCGGTGTTGGTCACGTCCACGCCGACCCTCACCGGCCGCCCGCGCGGCTCGCTCACCCGCAGGTTCGCGAACCGGAACGTCGTGTACGACAGGCCGAAGCCGAACGGGAACAGGGGAGCGACGTCCCTGGCGTCGTACCACCGGTACCCGACCAACAACCCCTCGGAGTACCCGACGCGGCCGCCCACGCCCGGCCACTGCGCGGCGCCCGCGGCAGGCACGTCGGCCAGCCGCTTCGGGAAGGTCACCGGCAGTTTGGCGGAAGGGTTGACGTCGCCGAACAGCACCGAGGCGATGGCGTCGCCGTCCTCCTGACCGGGGTACCAGGCCTCCAGCACCGCTGGGACCGAGTCCACCCACGGCATCGTGACCGCGGAGCCGGTGTTGAGCACGACGATCGTGCGAGGGTTGGCCGCCGCCACCGCGCCGATCAGCCGGTTCTGCTCGCCGGGCAGATCGATGTCCGCGAGGTCGGCGCCCTCGGTCTCGAAGTCGCTCATGAACACGACCGCGACGTCCGAGGATCTGGCGAGCGCCACCGCCTCGTCCAGCAGCGAGGTCCCGCTCGGGACCCGCCAGCCGAGGCCGACGGAGTCACCTCCGGCGTTCTGGTAGAAGTCCACCTCGATCGGCACCACCTGGCCGGCCGCGAGCGTCACCTTCGCGGTCTCGGTCGTCGGCGCCTGCTCCCGCCAGTTGTCGATCACCTGCGCGCCGTTCAGCAGCAGCCGGCTGCCGTCGTCGCTGGTGAGCGAGAAGGTGTACTCGCCTCCGACCGGCGCGGTGAGGGTCCCGGTCCACCGCGCCGACCACTTCTCGGCGTTCACCCCCGGCGCCGGCGGCTGGTCGTGCCAGTCGGCGCCGACGGCGGAATCCACCCGGGTCGCGACCGGATCGCCGGACAGCGTCACGTTGTTGAAGAACTGGACGGTGAGCCCGTGCCCGCCGCCCGAAACGGGCGCGAGCACCTGCGACGGCACCGCCGGGAGACGGCCGCTCGGCGGCAGCGCGCCCTGCGCATGACGCACCTGCACTCCGCTCCCCGCGCGCTTCGCGATCCCGTCGAACGGCGTGACCACGTACGGCGCGACGACGGCGGCGCTCCCGCCGCCGCCCGACATCGCGTCCGGACCGCCGCCGGGGCCGATCACCGCGATGGAGTGGACGGCGCCGGCATCGAGCGGGAGCAGGCTGCCCGCGTTCTTCAGCAGCACGGTGCCCTGCTCCGCCACGGTCCGCGCCAGGGCGGCGTGCGCCCCATTGGTGACGACGCTCGACGGCGTGCCGGTCTGCTCGCGGTCGAAGAGATGGAACCGGAACTCCTGCGCCAGGATCCGGCCGACCATGTCGTCCAGCCGTGACATCGGCAGCTGGCCCGCCTGCACGGCCGCCTTCAGCGCCGCGCCGAGGTACGAGCTGTCCGGCATCTGCATGTCGAGGCCGTGACTTGCGGCTGCCGCCGCGGAGTGGGTCGCGCCCCAGTCCGACGTGACGAAGCCCGGGAAACGCCACTCTCCCTTGAGCACCGTATCCTGCGTGTACGCGTTCTCGCACGCCCACGTGCCGTTGATCGTGCTGTAGGCGCACATCACCGACGATGCCGCGCCCTGCCGGATCGCCGCCTCGAACTGCGGCAGGTAGATCTCGTGCAGCGCGCGCCGGCCGATGGCCACGTCGTCGGCCGGGGTGTTGCGGAAGGTCTCCTGGTTGTAGGCGGCCAGGTGCTTGACCTGGGCAAGGACGCCCTCGCCCTGCACGCCCTGGATCTCGGCGGTGGCGATGCGCCCGGCGAGGTACGGGTCCTCGCCGTACGACTCGAACGCGCGACCCCACCGCGGGTCGCGCACGATGTTCACGGTGGGGCCCAGATTGACGTTCGCGCCCTTGCCCCACTCCTCGGCGCCGATCACCGCGCCGTACGACCGCGCCACCGCCGTATCCCAGCTCGCCGCGACCGCCACCGGCGCGGGCAGCTGGGTCACGCCCGGCAACCCGTCCGCGACGCCGCCGGGACCGTCGTGCAGCTTGAGCGCCGGAACGCACAGCCTCGGAATGGCCGGGACATAGCCGGCGTAGACCGTCCCGCTCGCGCCGTGCACCAGCTGGATCTTCTCGTCCAGGGTCATCGCCGACACGACCTGCGCCACCCGCGCCGCGACCGGGGCGCTGGAGCGCACCCAGGGACACGAATCGGCCGCGAGCGCACCGGCTCGCGCTGCCGCCGGAGGAGCCGCCGCGATGACGGCGACGACGCACGTCGCGACGGTCGCGACGAGGAGAACCCGCGAGAACGGCCTCATGTCGTGCCTCCTGCCCGGTGCTGGCGAAGCGCGGTCCGCCCGACGCCGGGCCTCTCCTCGGCGGAGGCCGGCGTCGTGCAACTTTGCCGCGTGCTTCCCCGTAGACATTCTGTCACCGAATCCAAACGCTCGTGAATCCGATGCCTCCCCAGTGCGCTCTGGAGATGCCTGTCATGACCGATTTCCGCAAACTGGTACCGCTCCGCCCGCCGCTGCTCGGCGCGTCCCTCGTGCTGCTCGCTCTCGCCGCGAGACCGGCTGCGGCGCAGCCCGTTTCCGGGCTGGTGTGGCGCAACGTCGGCCCGTTCCGCGCCGGACGCGTCTCCGCCGTCACCGGCGCCATCGGCGAGCCCGGCGTGTTCTACGCCGGCTTTCCCACGGGCGGCGTCTGGAAGACCACCAACGCCGGGACGACGTGGGACCCGGTCTTCGACTCCGTCACGACGGTCTCGGCCGTCGGCGCGGTCGAAGTGGCGCCGTCCGACACGAGCGTGATCTACGTCGGCACGGGCGACATGCCTACCGGCGGCAACATCAACGAGGGCGACGGCGTGTACCGCTCGGACGACGCCGGCCGCACCTGGCGGCACGTCGGCCTCGACTCCACCAGGCAGATCCCCTCGATCCTGGTGGATCCGCACGACCCGAACCTCGTGCTGGTGACGGCGCAGGGCGACTTCCACGCGAAGGGCGGCCAGCGCGGCATCTACCGCAGCACGGACGGCGGCCGCACCTGGACCCGGACGCTGTACGTGGACGACGAGACCGGCATCCAGAAGCTGGCCTGGGCCTACGACCAGCCGGGCGTGGTCTTCGCCACCACCGACCGTCACTACACGCCGCCGCGGGCCGCGGGCCGCGGCGGGCCGGGCGGAGGACCCGCCGCGAACGGCCCGACGGGCACCGCGCTCTACAAGTCCACGGACGAGGGGCTCACCTGGCGCGAGATCACCGGCGGTGGCCTGCCACGCCTCGCGGGTCGCACCTCGCTGGCGGTGGCGATGCACACCAACGCGCAACGTGTCTACCTGATCGGCAACTTCGGCCTGTATCGCTCCGACGACGGCGGTGCGACCTGGCGCCAGATGGACCCGGACGACCGCCGGGTGGGGAACGGCCAGGGCGGCTACAACTGCGGCGTGTACGTGAGCCCGCGGAATCCGGACGTGGTCTACACCGTCAACACGTCGAGCTACGTCTCGACCGACGGCGGCAACACGTTCACCGGCTTCAAGGGCGCGCCCGGTGGCGACGACCCTCAGCAGCTGTGGATCGACCCGACCGATGGGCAGCGCATGCTGATGGGGCTGGACCAGGGCGCGACGGTGAGCCTGGACGGCGGTCGCACGTGGAGCCCCTGGTACAACCAGTCGACGGAGCAGGTCTACCACGTCTCCGTGGACCGCTCCCGGCCCTACTGGATCTACGCGAGCCAGCAGGACGCCGGGGCGATCCGCACCCGGAGCCGCGGCAACTACGGCGAGATCACGCCCATGGACTGGAGCCCGGTGGGCACCTGGGAATGGGGCACCGTAGTGGCTGATCCGCTGGACCCCGACATCGTGTACGGCTCCGGCTCAGGGATCCTGAAGGTCACCTGGCCGAGCGAGCAGATCATCAACGTCGGCCCCAACGCCGACCCGAAGGCGTACCTGAGAGTGACCCGTTCGCAGCCGCTGCTGTGGGCTCCGTGGAATCCGCACGAGCTGCTGGCCGGCTACCAGTACGTCATGGCCACCACGGACGGCGGCGCACACTGGCGCAAGCTGAGCCCCGACCTCGGCTACCCCGCGGGCGTTACGCCGCCGGCCGAGAGCCTCGCGGCGCGCCCGGGAGGCTCCACTGCGCCGCGCGGCGGAGCGATCGAGTCCATGGCGGCGTCCACCGCGCGCCGCGGGATCATCTGGGTGGGGACGAACAACGGCCTCATCAAGGTGACCAGGGACGAGGGACGCACCTGGCAGGACGTCTCGATCCCGGACCTGCCGGACTCGGACCAGTCCGACGTCACGGCGGTCGAGGCCTCGCACCACGACCCGGCCGAGGCCTACGCCGCCGTGGACGGGCACGGCACCGGCGACTACGCGCCGCTCCTCTACCGGACGCGTGACTTCGGCCGGACCTGGACGCGGATCGTGTCCGGGCTCCCGACCGGACAGCCCAGCGGCAGCTTCGCGCAGGTGATCCGCGCCGACACCAGAAGGGCCGGCCTGTTGTTCGCCGGCACCGAGAGCGGGATGGACGTCTCGTTCGACGACGGGGACCA
Source organism: Gemmatimonadales bacterium (assembly GCA_035502185.1). Taxonomy (NCBI): domain Bacteria; kingdom Pseudomonadati; phylum Gemmatimonadota; class Gemmatimonadia; order Gemmatimonadales; species Gemmatimonadales bacterium. The sequence goes on along the minus strand of DATJUT010000101.1, from coordinate 147,618 downwards.
CTGGCAGTCGCTGCAACTCAACCTGCCCAACACGTCGTACCGCGACGCCGTGATCGCCGGCAACGACCTCGTGGTGGGCACCTACGGGCGCGGCATCTGGATCCTGGACGACATCTCGCCGCTGCGGCAGGTGTCGCCGGAGATCGCGGCCGAGGACGTCCACCTGTTCGCGCCGGCCGCGGCGATCCGGGTGCACCGCAACGTGAACCAGAACACCCCGTTCCCTCCGGAGGTCCCGCACGCCTTGAACCCGCCGGAGGGCGCGACGGTCTACTACTACCTGAAGCGGAGGCCCGCGGGCGACGTGACGCTCGACGTGCTCGATGCGGCGGGACTGGTGGTGCGCCATCTCTCGAGCGTACCGGTCCCGCCCGTGACCGAGGCCGCCAGGCCGCCCGAGCCGAGCTTCTGGCTCACCACGCCGCGCCCGCTCCCCACGGACAGCGGCGTCAACCGGACCACCTGGGATCTGCGCTACGACCCGCCGCCGGCGTTCGCCCACAGCTTCGAGATCAACGCCAACCCGGGGCTGACGCCGGCATCACCGGAAGGCCCCCTGGTCCTGCCCGGGACCTACACCCTGCGGCTCACGGTCGCAGGCAGGACCTACACCCGCTCCGTGACGGTCGCCAACGACCCGCGCTCGCCGACGACCGCGGCGGCGCTCGCGGCGCAGCACGACCTCGTGATGAGGATCTACCGCGGAATGGGCGAGGCGTGGGCCGGCTACCAGGAAGCGGCCGCATTGCGCACGGCGCTGGCTGCGGACACCGGCTCGAGCGTCGCCGCCGACGTCGTGCAGGCGGCCAAGGCCCTCGCCGCCCGTCTCGACACGGTCGCGGGAAGCCCGGGGCCCGGGCGGGGCCCGGCGTTCTTCCGCCGCGGCGGACCACCCGCGCCTCCGAACTTCGTCCAGGTCAACGGCGCCCTCGGCCGCCAGCTCGTCGGCCAGGACCTCGCGGACGCGGCACCGACCGGGCCGGTGCTCGCCGCCTACTCCGACGCCTGCCGAGATCTCGCGACGGCGGTCGCCTCCTGGAGGACCATCCGGGACCATGGCGTCGCCGGTCTCGATTCGTTGCTCGCGGGGCACGGAATGGCCCCGTTGGCTGCCACGGGCGCCAACCTGGTCACCCCGCCCTGCGGGCGTGGGGTTCGCCGACCCTAGGCCGCGGGCCCTGCTCGGCAAACCCGGGTTGGACAGTCGGGTCCGGGGGGCGGCACGACCGGGCAGGCCCTGCCCGACGGGTCGTTTGGGCCCTTCCAGCACAGGGGCGCCCCCCGCCGTCGGACCGACGTGCGCAGAACCCAGTCACCGGGGTGACCGGGGGGGACCGGGCGTCGGTGACCCGAAACGACCCGACCGGCCCGACCCCGATCAGCTCGGCGCGCCGACGCCATCCAATTACTTGATGGACAACGAGTTGTGCGCTTCGCAATCGGCGGCGCCCGTGCGGCGGCAGCCGTAGGTCGTTACCCCGACACGGTCGTTGCCTAGGGGAGACTCGGCGGCCCTTCCTGGCCCATAGGGAACGGTACTTGCGTCTTTCCACCCGGGCGCCGGCTGTTGACAGAATCGCAGCCGTACAGTACCTGAGATGGCAACGATCGCGTATCGGTGGGCCGCGGTTCAATCTTTGTCCGCAGGGTGACATTGGCACGACGACCCGATCATCGTGACGGCCGAATCCCGGACGAATTGGCTACCCGGCTCCAAGCCGGGCAGAGCATTTGCTGCAACCTGCGCACCGGCTCCGGCAATACGCTGGCGCCGTGCAGGGTCCACTCTTCCCGCCCTGGTCCGATCATCGGCCGGGGCGTTCTCTTGTAGCCCTCACAGCTTGAGGAGGCGCAGTATGAAACGAGGTCGGTACGTAATCGGTGCGCTCCTGGCACTGGCGTGGGTGGCGCCGCTGCGCGCACAAGAGCCGGGCAGGGTTCGCGGACGCGTCGTCGACGATGCGTCCAAGCAGCCCCTCGCCGCGGCCACCGTGACCATCGGCACCCGCGCCACGCAGACCGGCGCGGACGGTCACTTCGTCCTCACCATGCCGGCCGGCACGGACTCGCTGCGCGTGCGGATGCTCGGCTACGCGCCGGTGGTCCAGGCCGTCACGGTCGAGGCAGGCCAGACGGTCGTGGTGCCGGACATCGGCATGACCCAGCAGGCCGTGGGTCTGTCCGAGATCGTGGTCGTGGGCTACGGCCAGCAGCGGGCCGGCGACATCACCGGCGCCGTCACCCAGCTGAAGGTGGAGGACTTCAACCCCGGGCGCATCATCAGCCCGGAGCAGCTGGTCGAGAGCAAGGTCGCGGGCGTCCAGGTCGTGGACAACAACGAGCCGGGCGGCGGGATCTCGATCCGGGTCCGGGGCGCGACCTCGGTCAGCTCGAGCAGCGATCCGCTGTACGTGATTGACGGCATGCCGGTGTCTTCGGGGACCAACCTGAACGGGATCTCCGGCGGCCACGACGTCCTCAATTACCTCAATCCGAACGACATCGAGAGCATCACGGTCCTGAAGGACGCCTCGGCCGCGGCGATCTACGGCACCAACGCCGCCACCGGCGTCGTGATCATCACGACGAAGTCGGGGCAGGGCGCGCCGCGGGTGGAGTACAGCGGCAGCATGACGTCCTCGTCCATCACCCGCGTGCCGTCGATGTTGAACGCGGCGCAGTTCCGGGCTGCCGTGATCCAGTACGACTCGGCGGCCGGGTTCTCTCAGCTGGGCACGGCGAACACCAACTGGTTCGACCTCGTCAAGCGCAACGGCTGGGGCCAGGAGCACAACCTGGTCGTGTCCGGCTCGGGTGTGACCAGCAACTACCGCCTCTCCTTCGGCTACATGAACCAGGAGGGCGTGATCAAGAACAGCTCGACCGAGCGGATCTCGCTGGGCTTCAACTACGATCAGCACCTATTCGGCGATCGCCTCGACGTGAAGGCCAACCTCAGGGGCGCGCGCACGGTCGACGAGGTCCTGCCCGGCGGGGTGCTCTCCAACGCCGCGCAGATGGGGCCGACGCAGCCGGTCTACGATGCGACCAGCGCGACCGGCTACTACAACTGGCCCAACAACTCGCTCCAGTCGGCCGACAATCCGCTGGAGATCCTGAACACCTCCGAGTCGAGAGGCACGACCTTCCACAGCGTCGGCAATCTGCAGACGGATTACAGCCTGCCGTTCCTCTCGGCGCTGCACTGGAACACGAATCTCGGGTACGAGATCAGCTCGATCACGGCGACGCAGTTCACTCCGAGCAACATCCACCCCGAGACCAAGTCGGGCGAGCTCGGCCGCCTGTTCAGTGCCACCCCGACAAACGCCAACACCGTTTTCGAGACGTATCTGGATTACGCCGCGCCACTGAACATCGTGCCCGGCCGCATCGACGTCACCGGCGGGTATTCCTACGGGTACACGTACAGTGACTATCCCAATGTCACGCTGACCGGCCTCAGCACCAACCTGCTGGGGATCAACGGGGACCCGCAGGCGACCAACGTCTCGAACTCCAACTTCATCACCGAGACCAAGCAGATTTCGTTCTTCGGGCGCGTGAACTACAACCTGAACGACCGCTACCTGGTGGCGGCCAGCGTCCGCCGGGACGGCTCGTCCAAGTTCAGCCCGGACAACGCGTGGGGGAACTTCCCCGCCCTGTCCGCTGCGTGGCGCATTTCGCAGGAGCCGTTCCTACGCAGCTTCACTCCGCTCTCGGACCTCAAGCTCCGGGCGTCGTGGGCGAAGGACGGCAACCAGGGGTTCGGTGCGTACCTCTACAGCACGAGCTTCCTGCAGAGCAACCCGCAGGCGCAGGTGGCGTTCGGCACCACGTACATTCCGACGATCCGGCCGAGCGCGGTGGACCCGAACATCACGTGGGAGCAGACCAGCTCCTGGGACATCGGCCTCGATTACGGCTTCCTGAACCAGCGGATCACCGGGGCCATCGACTATTACGTCAAGAACACGGACCACCTGATCAACTTCGTGCCGATTGACCCGGCCACGAACCTGTCCAACTACATCACGACCAACGTCGGCAGCATGCGGAACAAGGGCCTCGAGCTCAGCCTGAGCGCCCGCATCCTCCAGGGCGGGCGGAGCAAGCTCGGCTGGACCGCCGACTTCACCGCCGCCAACAACTCGAACACCATCACGCAGGTGACGCCGTGGGGCGGTGCCGGGGCGTACATCTTCACCGGCGGCATCTCCGGCGGCGTGGGCAGCACGATCCAGATCCTCAAGGCGGGGCTGCCGAACAACAGCTTCTGGGTCTGCCGGCAGTACTACGACCCGAAGACCGGGAAGCCGGTCGAGGGCACCTTCTACAGCAACGTCCAGAACGCGGCGGGCGACAGCATCTTCACCGAAACGCCCGGCAACAGCTGCGACTCCCGCGGCCTCCACGCGGAGCACAGCCCCGCGCCGACGTGGATCCTGGGGCATACCTCCAACTTCACGTACGGCAACTTCGACCTGAGCTTCACGCTGCGGGCGTGGCTCGGGAACTACGTGTACAACAACGTCGCGTCCGACGAGGGCTTTGCGGCGCAGCTGCAGCGCGGGTCGCCGTACAACCTGAACACCTCGTTCCTCAAGACCGGGTTCTTGTCGGCGCAGTATCTGTCGGACCTCTACCTCGAGGACGGGTCGTTCCTGCGGATGGACAACATCTCGCTGGGCTATACGTTCCGGTATCAGGGTCGTCAGATGCGCGTCTACGCCACGGTGCAGAACGTCTTCACGATCACCGGGTATAGCGGCGTGGATCCGACCGCGGGGATCAACGGCATCGACAACAACATCTACCCCCGCTCGCGTATCGTCACCGGCGGCCTGAGTGTCCGGCTTTAGGGACGCGGCCATGAATCCGATCATTCACGAAGGGACGGACATATGAACCTCAGAATCCTCACGGCGTCCGCCGCCGGTGCCGCGCTCCTGATCCTGGGAGCGGCGGGCTGCACCGACCCGACGGTGAAGCCGAAGAGCACGACCGCGGAGGGCGTCGTCTTCGCGAACCAGAACGCGTACCAGCAGCTGCTGGCGAAGGTGTACGCCGGGCTCGCCCTCAGCGGGCAGCAGGGCCCCGCCGGCAATCCCGATCTCGCGGGCCTCGACGAAGGTTTCTCGCAGTATCTGCGGCTGTACTGGGAGCTGGAGGAGCTGCCGACGGACGAGGCGGCCATCGCCTGGGGTGACCAGGGCCTTCAGCCGATGAACATGCAGACGTGGGATGCGTCCAACGGGTTCATCACCACGATGTATTCGCGCATCTACTACGAAATCGTGCTGGCGAACGACTTCCTGCGGCTGACGACCGACGCCCAGATTGCGACGAACGGCGGCGTCAGCGCGGCGATCCACGACTCGATCCAGACGTACCGCGCCGAGGCCCGGTTCCTCCGCGCGCTGGCCTACTTCCACGCGATCGATTTCTTCGGCAACGTTCCGCTCGTGACCGCGATCGGCACGACGCCTCCGCCGCAGAGCACGCGGTCGGACGTGTACAGCTTCGCCGTGAGCGAGCTGACGGCCATCCAGAGCAGCCTGCCGAAGGCAGGGCTGAGCAGCTCCTACGGCCGCGCGACCGACCAGGCCGCGGAGATGCTGCTCGCCGAGCTGTACCTGAACGCCGGCGTCTTCACCGGGGCGCCGAACTGGGGCGGCGCCATGAGCGCGGCGCAGGCCGTGATCAACTCGGGCGCATTCAGCCTGGCCTCGAATTTCCGGCTGAACTTCACCGCCGACAACAACACGTCGCCCGAGATCATCTTCCAGATCCCCCAGGACGGCCTGAAAGAGCAGTCGTACGGCGGGGTGACGTTCCTGGAGCATGCCGCATGCGGGAACTCGTTGTCGAACACGGCGATCGGCATCGACGGCTGCTGGTATGGCATCCGCCTGAAGCCGCAGGGCGACAGCTTGTTCGACACGACGGCCGACCACCCGGTCGGTGACTTGCGCAGCGGGTTCTTCTTCACCAGCGGCCAGTCGCTCGGGATAGCCGACCTCAGCCAGTTCGGCCAGGGCTATCTGGCGCCCAAGTACACGAACATGACGTCGACTGGCGGGGCGCCGCAGAACCCGGCGTTCGCGGACACCGACTTCCCGGTGTGGCGGCTCGCCGAGGCGTACCTGATCTTCGCCGAGGCGGCGTTGCGTGGCGGCTCGACCGCCGATTCGGCGACCGCCCTCACCTACGTGAACCTGCTCCGCGCCCGGGCCTACGGAGGCGCGAGCGGCAACATCACCAAGGCTCAGCTCACGCTGCCCTTCGTTCTGGCGGAGCGCGGGCGGGAGTTGCTGTGGGAAGCCCACCGCCGGACGGACCTCGTCCGCTACGGGTTGTTCACCGGCGGCACCTACCTGTGGGCGTGGAAGGGCGGCGTCGTGGCCGGGGAGGCGACGGACGCATGCCGTGATCTGTATCCGTTCCCGACCAACGAGCTCGCGGCCAACCCGTACCTGAAGCAGAACCTCTGCACCGGCTACTGAGCCTGGAGCGGCAGTAACCGAACGCCTTCTTCCGCAGCTCCGTCGCCTCGGCGACGGAGCTGCGGGTCGTTGGTGAGCCGTCGGAGCCGATCAGTGATACGCACATTCCGCATCACCGGAACGGGGTTACTCGCGCTGCTCGCCTGGGCCTGCCACGAGGCGTCCACCTCGCCGCCGTCGGGCACCGGGGTACCGCCGAGCCGGCCGACGCTGCCGGCGACCTACCGCCCCAGCGGCCACATGGCGGCGGGCGACGTGTTCGTCCACCTGTTCGAGTGGCCGTGGCCCGACATCGCCACCGAGTGCGAGCAGGTGCTCGGGCCGGCCGGATTCACCGCGGTGCAGGTCTCGCCTCCCGAGGAACACAGCATCACGCCCAGCCACGACTGGAGCGAGCGCTACCAACCGGTGCGCTACAACATCGCGCGCAGCCGCTCGGGCGACAGCGCCCAGTTCGTGGACATGGTGAGCCGTTGCCGGGCCGTGGGCGTCGGCATCTACGTGGACGCCGTCATCAACCACATGACGAACTCCCCCAGTCCCGGCACCGGCAGCAACGGCAGCGCCTACACCAAGTACGACTATCCGGGGCTGTATTCTCCGGCAGATTTCCACCCGGCCTGCACGGTCACCGACTACAGCAACGCCGCGAACGTGCAGGATTGCGAGCTGCTCAGCCTGCCGGACCTCAACACGGAGCTGCCGTCGGTCCGGGACACGATCGCCGGCTACCTGATCAAGCTGGCGCGAGTGGGCGTGGCGGGCTTCCGCATCGACGCGGCGAAGCACATTCAGCAGGTCTCGCTCGACAGCATCTTCCGGATCGTGGACTCGACGCTGACGGCGGAGGGCCGCCCGATCCCGTATTACTTCCTCGAGGTGAGCAGCGGGGCGGGCGAGGCGCTGCATCCGAGCGACTACTACGGTGAGGCGTACAGCTCCGGCGGCGCAGCGGACATCACGGAGTTCACCTTCAGCGGCGTCCAGGACAAGTTCCTCGAGAACGGCGGGCAGTTCATCGCGCAGCTCAACCCGAACGGGCCGCCCGGCGCCCAGTTCTCGCCCTCGGCGTGGGGCCTGATGCCGTCGGACAAGGCCGTCGTGTTCCTCGAGAACCACGACACCCAGCACACCGCCGGGACCATCGGCTACCGCGACGGGAACGTGTTCCGCGTCGCGAACGTGTGGATGCTCGCGCAGCCCTACGGCTACCCGTCCATCCTGTCGGCCTACGCGTTCAACCGCCCCGCGGAAAACTCGATGGGCCCGCGGTCGGACGGGAACGGCTGGACACTGCCGGTGTCCTGCGCCGCGAGCCTCGAGACGGCCGCCGACGACCAGTTCGTGTGCGAGCACCGCGACCCGTACATCCTGCGCATGGTCGCCTTCCGCAAGCTCGTCGCGGGCACCGACCAGAACCACTGGTGGGATGACGGCGCGAACGCGATCGCCTTCTCGCGGGGCAACAAGGGGTTCGTGGCCATCAGCCGGGAGGACACCGCCGTGGCCGCGCCGGTCGCGACGGGAATGACGCCCGGGACCTACTGCGACCTCCTGACCGGGGGGCTGGTGGGCGGGGCGTGCGCCGGCACTTCCGTGGTCGTGGACTCGACCGGCACCGTCCAGGTGCGCCTGCCACCCGTCTCCGCCGTCGCGATAGACGCCGCCAACCGAACGCCGTGACGATGAAGCGCGCGGCGCCGGTCACGCTGTGCGCCGCGCTCGCCCTCGGCGCCACCGTCACGGCGGCGGCCCAGGGCCCGGGGCCCGCCCGGATGCGCGGCGCGGTCGCCTCCGCGTCGGCGCCGGGCGCCGGGCGGGCGGCACGCACGGAGCCTCCGACGCGGGTCCGGCTTCCGGCGGGCACCGTCTGCTACGAGGTGTTCGTCCGCTCGTTCTACGACAGCAACGGGGACGGGATCGGCGACCTCGCGGGCCTGATCCAGAAGCTCGACTACATCAACGACGGGAACCCCGCCTCGAAGACCGACCTCGGCGCCGACTGCATCTGGCTGATGCCGGTGGCCGCGTCGCCCAGCTACCACGGGTACGACGTGAGCGACTACTATCGGGTCGAGCCCGACTACGGGACCAACGCGGACTTCACCCGCCTGGTGGCGGCGGCCCACCGCCGCGGCATCCGGGTGCTGGTGGACATGGTGCTGAATCACACCTCGGACCGGAACCCGTGGTTCCAGGCCGCGCTCAACGACCCCGCGTCGCCCTACCGCCGCTGGTACCGCTTCTCGCCGACGCCGCTGGGCACGGGCCCGTGGGGTGAGGCGGCCTGGCACAAGTCCCCCGTGCGGGACGAGTACTACTGGGGCGTGTTCTCGAGCGTCATGCCCGACCTCGACTACGACACGCCCGCCGTGCGAGCGGAGGCGAAGAGGATCGCCACCTTCTGGCTGCGGGACATGGGGGTGGACGGCTTCCGCCTCGACGCGGTGCCCTACCTCGTGGAGGAAGGCGCCTGCCTGATCGGCTGCCCGGGCACGCACCGGTTCCTGCACGAGTGGGCCGCACACGTCGACAGCGTGAAGCCCGGTGCGTGGACCGTGGGCGAGGCGTGGGGCAACATCGGCGCCCAACTGCCGTACTACCCGGACCAGCTCTCGTCGTACTTCACCTTCGAGATCGCGGACTCGCTCCTCGCGGCGGTGCGCCGCGGCACCGCGGGCGGCCTGCTCGCCGGGTACCTTCGGCTCCAGGACACGCTGCCCGAGGACCGCTGGTCGCCGTTCCTCAGCAACCACGACGGGACGCGCACCATGACGGCGCTGGGCGGCGACGTGGCTCGCGCGAAGCTGGCGGCGACGCTGCTGTTGACGCTGCCGGGCCTGCCGTTCGTGTACTACGGCGAGGAGATCGGGATGACGGGCGACAAGCCCGACCCGCGGCTGCGGACGCCGATGCAGTGGAGCCCGGTCCGCGGCGTGGGGTTCACCACCGGGAACCCATGGGAGAGCCCGCAGCCGGATTCCCTGACCGCGAGCGTCGCGGTGGAGAACGCCGACCCCGGCTCGCTGCTCAACCTGTACCGCCGGCTGATTCACCTGCGCCGCGCGAACGAGGCGCTCGCGGCCGGGAGGCTGGTGCCCCTTGCCGCCGCCAGCCCCCAGGTGGCCGCCTACCTGCGCCGCGAGGGCAGCCACGCGGTGCTGGTGATCGCGAACCTCGGCGCGACCCCGGCCTCGCTCGTCGCCATCAGCGCCGGCGAGCGCACCCTGCCGCCCGGGCGCTACTCGCCCCGGAGCCTGCTCGGCGGTCCTGACGGGGCGCCGCTCGTGGTGGGCGCCGACGGACGCATCGCGGCGTACGTTCCGGCCGCGACCATCGCCGCCGGCGGCAGCCTCGTCCTCGATCTCGCCCGCCGGTAGCGGGCCCCCGGAAACAGGTAGACCGCCACGCGCGCCAGACGCTGCGCCACGTTCCTGGCCCTGGGGTGCCTGCTGGCGACGCCCGCCGCACTTCGCGGACAGGACACCACGGCCGGGCCGCGCTATCTGCCCGCGCAGATCCCGGCCGGCGCGGGTCGAACCGAGCCGGTCCGGATCGCAGGCGGCCTGCTCCGGGGCACGGCGGCCACGAGCGGCGTGCGCGTATTCGTGGGGCTCCCCTACGCGGCGCCGCCCGTGGGGGAGCTGCGGTGGAGAGCGCCCCGGCCGGCCGCGCCGTGGAAGGGCGTGCGCGACGCCACCCGTTTCGGCCCGCGCTGCATGCAGCTCCCCGTCTTCAGCGACATGGTCTTCCGCTCCGGCGGCATGAGCGAGGACTGCCTCTACCTCAACGTGTGGGCTCCGGCACGCTCGGCGGGACGTCGGCTGCCGGTGCTGGTGTACTTCTACGGCGGCGGTTTCATCGCCGGCGACGGTTCCGAGCTGCGCTACGACGGCGAGAGCCTGGCGCGGCGCGGCGTCGTCGTGGTGACGGCGAATTACCGGCTGGGCGTGTTCGGCTTCCTGTCCCTGGCCGAGCTGACCCGCGAATCGCTCCACCGCGCATCCGGCGACTACGGGCTGCTCGACCAGGTGGCGGCGCTGGAGTGGGTGCGGCGCAACATCGCGGCGTTCGGCGGGAATCCGTCGCGCGTCACCATCGGCGGCGAATCGGCGGGCTCCATCTCCGTGTGCGCGCTGATGGCCTCGCCGCTGTCGCGCCGGCTCATCGCCGGCGCCATCGGCGAGAGCGGCGGGATGATCCATCCCACGTTCGCGCCGGTTCCGCTCGCCGATGCCGAGCGACGCGGCCTGGAGTTCGCTCGCGGCGTCGGCGCCGCGTCACTCGCGGGGCTGCGCGCCCTCCCGGCCGACAGCCTGCTCGCCGCCGCCGGCCGACCCGGAAGCGCGCGGTTCCCCGCGACCGTAGACGGCTGGTTCCTCCCGGCGAGCCCGGCCGAGATCTTCGCCGCGGGCGCGCAATCGCGCGTGCCCCTCCTGGTGGGATGGAACTCCGTGGAGGCGGACTGGCGTGCGCAGCTCGCGGGAGCGGATTCCACCCCGCGGAACTACGCCGCAGCTCTGGAGAGGCTCTTCGGTGCCCAGGCCGGCGAGGCGATGCTGATCCTCCCCGGCGCCACGCCGGAGCAAGTCATGGAGTCCGGCACCCTGCTGGCGGGCGCCACCTTCACCGCCTACAGCACGTGGAAGTGGGCCGAGCTGCAGCGCCGCGCCGGGCAGCCGGTGTACCGCTACCTCTATGTCCATCCGCGGCCGGCGCCGGTGGTGCCCGGACCCAACCCTGCTCGTCCCGGCGCGGTCCATTCCGCCGAGATCGAGTATGCCCTCGGCAACCTCCCCACCAACAAGGTGTACCTCTGGACGGCGGAGGACGACAGCGTTTCGGCGGCGATGGAGAGCTACTTCGCCAGCTTCGTGAAGACAGGGCACCCCAGCGGCGCCGGGCTGCCCCGCTGGCCCGCTGCCGAGGCGGGTGACAGCACGCAGATCATGGTGCTCGACGCCCGTCCGCGCGTGGGGCCTGCGCCGCACGAGGACGCGTACCGTTTTCTGGATCGGTTCTACACCGGCAGTCGCGGGCGCTGAACGGCCGTGCGGGCGCGCGACACCGCGGGCCGGCGGCGGGGCCGCGGCGGGCCTTGCGGCTCCGCTCCAGCCCGTGCAACCTGCAGGAACGCCGCCGAGCGCGGCCCGAAGGGAGCCTCATGAGAGTACGGGACGTTGTGCTGGTGGCGGTGGTCGGCGCGCTGGTGGCGGTGGTCGGCGCGCTGGGCTGCAACAAGACCACGACCGGAGTACAGCCCGGCGTCAGCAGCTCGTGCACGGTGACGCTGTCCGGCGCGGTCAGCGGGACGTTCGACTGCCGGCCCGCCACGACGACGTGGTCGAACACCGACGACACCGGTGGCTTCACGTTCGGTATCCGGGCGTCCGGGACGACGCCGGCCATGGGGCTGGCCATCGTGTGGCTCGGCGAGCCCACGGACAGCACCTACGCCGGCACCGACGCCGGGGCGCAAGCGGACATCTTCGTCACCACCGCTTCCAACCAGACCTGGAGAGCCTCGATCGGCGGGGGCACCGCCGCGGCCGGGAGCTACAGCGTGACGTTCACGTCGGTCACGTATAACCTGCCGGAGGCGGGTGGCAAGGGCTACTCCGCCGATGGCACGCTGAACGCGACACTGCCGGCCGTGGCGGCCTCGGGCGCCACCGGCGTCGTCATTCTCACGGCGTCCTTCTAGAGGCAGGCAGTCCCCGCGCCCGCCCAGGGGCGCGCGGCGAGGCGCCCGGGCGGTGCAGGACGCCGCACGCCCGGCTCAGCGCTCCAGCACGACCGCACCGTACGCCGGCAGGGCCAGCGTGTCGCCCCGCTCGACGTGGTTGGTCAGCACATCTCGCGCGCCGTCGACGGCAAAGCCCGTCACCGTGAAGCGCGTGGCGTTGCGGCGCGCGTTGACGAGCACCACGGCCGCACCCCGGCGGTACGCGATGACGTCGGTGGAATCGCTGGTCACGACCCGCCGCAGGTCGCCTCGCAGGAACGCCGGGTCGGTGCGGGCCAGGTAGATCACGTGGGCGTACAAGCCCAGCGCCTGCGCGGAGTCGGGCTGGCTCCAGTTGATCGCCTCCCGCTCGAACAGGCCGAGCTTCTCCGGGCTCTCCACCTCCTGCCCGTCGTACAGCAGCGGCCGGCCCGGCATCAGCGCCATGGCCACGAACGCGGCTCGGGCCCCCGCCGGGCCGCCGAACAGCGTCACCGGCGGATTGTCCCACGCGGTCTCGTCGTGGTTGGTGGTGAACCGCATCCGCATGCCGCCCCGCGGCATCGCCTGCTGGTCCGCCAGCACGCCGAGGACGAACGAGTCCACCGGGGCGCCCTTCCACACCGCCTTCAGGCGTGCGTACCCGTCCCACCCGTAGCTGAGGTCGAAGCCGACGCGGTGCACCGCCAGCTCGCCTGCCTCGGCGAGGAGCATGATCGGCCGTCGTACCGCCGCGCGCAGCGCCGTGTCGCACTCCGCCCAGAAGTCCGGCGGGATGAAGTGGGCCACGTCCATGCGGTAGCCGTCGAGATCGAAGTCCACCAGCCAGCGACGCAGGCTGGCGATCATCGCGGTGCGCAGCCCCGCGTTCCGGTAGTCGAGCTGCGCGACGTCGGTCCAGTCCGTCGGGTGGCCCTGAAGGTCGCGCGGCACCACGATCCGGCCGCTGTCGTCGTGGACGTAGTACTCGGGATGCTCCCGGATCCACCCGTTGTCCCACGAGGTGTGGTCCGGCACCCAGTCCAGGATGACCTTCATCCGCCGCGCGTGTGCCGCCCGCACCAGAGCCCGCAGGTCGGCAGCGGTGCCGAAGGCGGGGTTGATCGCATCGAAGTCGCGCACCGCGTAGGGTGATCCCAGCGGGCCCTTCGCGTTCAGCACGCCGACCGGGAAGATCGGCATCAGCCAGATCACGTCGGCGCCCGTAGCCTCGATGCGCTTGAGGCCGGCGGTGACGCCGCGCAGGTCGCCGGCGGCCGAGAAGTCGCGGACGTTCACCTCGTACAGCGCGGAGCGCGTCACCCACGACGTGTCCGGCGCGAGCCGCGCCGAGGGCGCCTGCGCCCGCACCGGACGCGCGAGGGCGGCGGACGTCAGCGCCATCAAGGCCGCCAGCGCGGCCGTGGACCTCCCGAGCTGCGTCATCTGCGTCTCTCCTGCCTGAAAGGGACCTTCGGCCCTGCGCGAGCCAATGTAGCTCGCAGCGCGTTCTTGCGGCCACCTCGGGCTCGGGCCTAACGTATCCGCGCCTTCGACGACCACCTCAGCCCGCACGCCTCCGGGGACCGAAACCATGCTCACGAGCCGCACCGTCACCTTCCTCGTCGCCGCCACCGCCGCGCTCCTCGTCGCGGCGCGTCCGGCCGCGGCCCAGCGGCAGCGCCTGTCGATGGACCCCGGGTGGCGCTTCACGCTCGGCGACCCCGCAGGCGCGGAGCGTCCCGGCTTCGACGACCGCGCCTGGCGCCGCCTGGACCTGCCCCACGACTGGAGCATCGAGGGCACGCCGAAGCAGGACACCCCGGGCGGCGGCAGGATGGGCTTCTACCCCTCGGGGCTGGGCTGGTACCGCAAGTCGTTCCGCCTGCCCGCCGGACCGAGGGGCCGGGACGCATGGCTGGAGTTCGACGGCGTCTACATGAACGGCGACGTGTGGATCAACGGCTTCCACCTCGGCAAGCGCCCGTACGGCTACAGCAGCTTCGGCTACGACGTCACGGCGCACCTCGTGCCGGGCGTCAACGTCGTGGCGGTGCGCGTGGACAACTCGCTGCAGCCCAACTCGCGCTGGTACACGGGCAGCGGCATCTACCGCCACACCTGGCTCGAACTGGTGGCGCCGCTTCACGTCGGCCACTGGGGTACGTACGTCACGACGCCGCGCGCGGATTCGGCGGGCGCGGACGTCGTGGTGCGGACCCGGGTCGAGAACGACTACCCCGCCGCCCGGAGCGGCACGCTGCGCACCACGGTGCTCGACGGCTCGGGCAAGGAGGCTGCGCGGTCGGAGACGCCCATCGCGCTCGCCGCCGGGCAGGATTCCGAGGTCGTGCAGCGGCTCCAGGTCGCGGCGCCCCGGCTCTGGTCGGTCGGGTCGCCGAGCCTGTACGCGCTGCGCAGTGAGGTGCTCGACGGCCAGCGAACGGCCGACGCCACCACCACGCCTTTCGGCATCCGCACCATCGCCTGGGACAAGGACCGCGGCCTCCTGCTGAACGGCCGGCCGGTGAAGCTCAAGGGCGTCAACCTGCACCACGACGGCGGAGGCGTGGGCGCGGCCGTGCCGGAGCGGATCTGGGAGAGCCGGCTGCTGATGCTGAAGGCGATGGGGGCCAACGCCATCCGCACGTCGCACAACCCGCCCGCGCCCGAGTTCCTCGACCTGTGCGACCGGCTGGGCTTCCTGGTGATGGCGGAGGCGTTCGACGAGTGGACCATCGGCAAGGTGCCGCACGGCATCCACGAGTACTTCGCCGACTGGAGCGAGCGCGATGTGACGGATTTCATCCATCGCGACCGCAACCATCCCTCGATCGTGATCTGGAGCGCCGGCAACGAGATCGGCGAGCAGTCCACGGCCGACGGCGCGCAGGTGCTGCGCCGCCTGGTGGACGTCTTCCACCGCGAGGATCCGACGCGTCCGGTCACCACGGGCAACGACAACATCTACGCTGACGGCCACCCGGCGACGCCGGCCTTCCTCGGGAGCGAGGACGTCGTCGGCTACAACTACGTGGACCGCTGGCACGAGCGGCGCGAGCTGTTCGCCGAGCAGGACCGGCACGACCACCCCGACTGGAAGATGGTCGGCACCGAGAGCGGGACCGTGTTCCAGTCGTTCGACGGCCGCCCGTCGCTCGGCACCGATCCGGCGGTCCCCCGGCCGAACTACACCAGCGGGATGATGGAGGCGGAGCGGCGCTGGAAGTGGATCGCCACGCACGACTACTTCGCCGGCGACTTCATGTGGACGGGCGTGGACTACCTGGGCGAGAGCTTCTGGCCGTTCACCGGATTCGGCTCCGCCCCGCTGGACATCACCGGCCACCCGAAGGACTCGTTCTTCTTCTGGCAGAGCGTGTGGACGGACCGGCCGGTGCTCCACCTGCTGCCGCACTGGAACTGGCCGGGGCGCGAGGGGCAGACGATCCCCGTGCTGGCGTACACCAACTGCAACACCGTCGAGCTGTTCGTCAACGGCCGCTCGCTCGGCGCCAAGAGCCTCGAGTTCCCGGCGCAGGGCACCTCCGGCGGCTGGAACACGTACGCGCTGCCGGTGGTGCGCGCGACGACCAACGACCTGCACCTCAGCTGGGACGTGCCGTACGCGCCGGGCGTGGTGCGGGCCGTCGGCAAGCACCGCGACGGGACGGATTGCGCCGTCGCGGAGCTGCGGACGGCGGGCCCGCCCGCCGCGATCCGCCTCGTGGCCGATCGCGACACCCTCACCACCGCGCCGGGCGACGTCGCGCAGGTGGCGTTCGAGATCGTGGACTCCTCGGGCGTCGTGGTGCCCGCCGCGGACGACGAGGTGCGGCTCGCGGTGACCGGAGGTGAGGTCGTGGCGGTGGAGACCGGCAACCTCCAGGACCACGACCCGTACCGCTCCGACCGGCGCCACGCGTTCGAGGGCCGGGGACTGGCGATCCTGCGCACCGCCCAGGCCGGGACGCTGCGCCTGACGGCGAGCGCGGACGGCCTGCGCGAGGCGGGGGTGACGGTGGTGGTGCGGGCCGCCGAGCCCCGGCCGGCGGTTCCAACCGCGCGGTAGCCTCCGGCCCGCCGCGGCGCGCTACGGCGCGCTGAGGGTGCCGAGCTTCTTCCGCTCGGCGAGGTGCGCGCGGAGGTCGATCAGGGTCTTGAGGGCGATCAGGAGCAGCAGCGCCGCCACCGGCGCGCCCATCGCCTTGGCGGCGAACCCACCGAGCAGGATCGTCACGTGCAGCACCATGACCCGCGCGTACGGCTGGGCCATCAGCTGCGGCAGCGAGGCGCGGCGGAATTCGCCGCTCGCGAGGTAGTTGTGCACGAACGAGAAGCCGTGGCTGAGGAGAATGGCCAGCGCGCCGTACCCGATGCCCGCGCCGCGCACCGCGGCGAGGAACGCCGCCGGACTCGGCGAGAAGCGTCCGCCGCCGGGGCCGAACAGCGCCATCACGAAGATGCCGTGCACCATCGTGAACATGCCGTAGTGAAACATGAAGAACGGGATGAAGAACACCTTGGCGGCGTCGGCCGCGACGTCCTTCGGGCTCGCGACCAGCATCCGCAGGACGTTGAACACGCCCACCACGACGTTCTCGCACCAGTACAGGAGCAGAATGGAGAACACCGTCCAGTGGAGCGCGACGACGCCCACCAGCGGCACGAGGTTGGCGGCGATCAGGACCAGCGCCGACGGCGGCACGCCGCGCTGATCTGGCGACTGCGGTTCGGGGCTGGTCACGCGGCCGACACCTCCGGATCCCCGGGTTCTCGGGTGCGCTGAATCTCGCGCATCTGCCTCAGCCGCGGAACCGTCCCGGCCACGATCCCCACCACGGCCAGCGACGCGACGCCGCCCAGCACCACCGCCGGCACCGTTCCCAGCAGTCTCGCCGTCAGGCCCGACTCGAACGCACCGACCTCGTTGGACGACCCGACGAAGATGGCGTTGACCGACAGCACCCGGCCCAGGAGGGGCCCCGGCGTCAGCACCTGCAGCATCGTCTGGCGGATCAGCACGCTCACGTTGTCCGCCATCCCGCTCACCATCAGCAGCCCGGCCGAGAGCGCGAAGCTCCGCGACAGCCCGAAGCCGACGATGCACAGCGCGAACGTAGCCACCGCCACCAGCAGGGTCCGGCCGGCCCGCCGGAGCGGCGGCTGGTGCGCCATGTAGAACGACATCAGCACCGCGCCCGCGGCCGGCGCCGCTCGCAGGACGCCGAGCCCCTGCGGCCCCACGTGCAGGACCTGGTCGGCGAACACCGGGAGCAGGGCCTCGGCGCCGCCGAGCAGCACCGAGAAGAGATCGAGCGTCTGCGCGCCCAGCAGCGCGCGCTCGGTCCATACGAACCGCAGGCCGGAGAGCAGGCCGTCACCGGCGCCCCCGCCGCGCGCCGCGGCCCGGGACGGCGGGGGCGCGCCGATCATGGCGAACGCGACCAGGGCGACCAGGAGCAGCGCCGCCTGCACCGCGTAGGCCGCGGACACGCCGGCGAACCCGTACAACAGCCCCCCGACGGCCGGGCCCGCGACCGCGCCCGTCTGCCAGGTGGAGCTCCGCCACGCGATGGAGTTGGGCAGCATCTCCCTGGGGATCAGCCCCACGGCCAGCGAGTTGCGCGCCGGGATGAGGAAGCTGCGCGCCAGACCGCCGGTCGCGATCACGACGTAGAACGGCCACACGCCGTGCGCGCGCACCCACCCCTGCGCCTGGCTCAGCCCCACCAGCGCCAGCGCGCAGGCGAGCAGCACCCCGAGCGACCACAGCGCAATGCGCCGGCGATCGAATCGGTCCGCCACGTGCCCCGCCCACAGCGCCGCGCCGATGAACGGCACCGCCTCCGCCAGGCCGATGAGGCCCAGCGACAGCGGGTCGTGGGTGATGGTGTAGATCTGCCAGGAGACGACGAGGGTCTGGACCTGCGACCCCACCGTCGTCGTCAGCAGCGAGACGATGAAGCGGCGGAAGTCGGGGATCCGGAACGAGGCATAGGGGCCGGGCGACACGCGCGCAATGTAGCCGGGCGCCGCCGCCGGGTGAACGCGCGCAGCGCCGCCCGGGTCGGCGCCGGGTGACGCCGCCCCCGGGCGGTTCCCCGCCGTCACGGACCCTTGGACACGCTGAGTGGCACGCTCTCGAACACCGAGGTCGCGTACTTGGGAAACGAGTCGGTGGGGAAACTCGTGAAGTACACCCGCGGCTGCGGTCCCCCGATGGTCGGGTCGCCGGTCTCGCCCATCAGGGTCGGAAAGTAGAGCTGGCGGCCCGGCTCGCTGTAGGCCGTGGCGATGGAGCCGGACCAGTGGACGAGGTCGCTCGAGGCGCGCACCGCAATGCCCCCGTTGCTCTGGTACACCAGGAGGTACGCGCCTACCGCGCTGTCGTACATCACCTCGGGCAAGGCGCCGGTCTCGTCGGTGAACAGCGGCGCGTACGCGCCCGCCGTCCCCGTGTCGCCCGGCGTGTCGCTGGTGGCGGGCGCGGTCCAGGACGTGCCGTCGTACTTGCGGAACGCGGTCGCCACCTGGTGCGGGTCGCCCGAGAGCGCGGCCGCCACGACGGCGTCGTACCGCGCCCGCTCCACGCCGACGCACGACCGCCCCGTGCAGGCGCCCGGCGCCGCCGCCAGGCGGTCGGTGAAGAACAGGTAGAAATACGCGCTGGAGGGATCCGCCGGCGGGTTGGGCAGGTGCTTTCCGCTCGAGTCGGCCACGAGCAGCGAGCCGTAGCCGACGCTCATGTTCGTGCCGCCGCCCTTGAAGACCGACAGCGCCTCGCTGGGCTGGAAGACCTGCCCGACGACGCGGAAGGTCACCCCGCCGTCGGTCGAGACCGCCAGGCCGAGCCCCCCGTAGAAGCAGGGCACCTCACCGCCGGACGTCCCGTTCACGTAGCACAGCCCGTCCGAGGTGGAGGGATTGACCCAGTGGATTTCGGCGTGGAAGGGAATGAACCAGCCGCTGTCTGCGCCGACGGCGAAACGCACCACCGGCCCGCCGGCCGCGTAGTTCGAGTCGAAGACCCAGCCCGCCGGGCCGGACCCCGGTCCGAACAGCCTCGTGCAGCTGCTCCCCGTGACCTGCGTGAGCGTCCCGGTGAAGGTGTACTCCCCGGTGAGGCTCGGCGTGCCGGCGCAGGCCGTGCCGGAGCCGGCGCTGCCGTAGAACGTGTAGGTCCCGGCGTTCCCGCGGATGGCGCCGAACTGTCCGTCCGACGGACCGTAGCTGTACCCGTAGCCCGCGAGCTGCGCGTGCGTCGCGAAGGTGGAGGCCGTGCCGAAGGTCCCGACCACGGCGGGGATCACGGGGCCCGTGGGCCCGCCCCCGCTCCCGCTGCCCTCTCCACCGCAGCCCGCCGCCGCGGCGGCCAGCAGGGACAGCCCCAACGCGCCTCCAAGCCCCCTGGTCGTGCGCATCGCTCCTCCGGACCGAACGCAGGGCGACGGCTCGACCGCTCGATCGAGTAGGTGCCGGCCGCCGCGCGATGTGTCAGGGAACGCCCCGTAACATACACGACCGGGTCGCACCCGGCTCATTGCGCGCTCCGGCGGCGAGCCGCAGCTTCCTCCTCGGGTACACACGCCGCGGAGCCCAATGGTGCCGACCCGCTCCGAACTTGCCCTGCTGTTTGTGCTGGCCGCCGCCCTTCCCGCGCCGGCCCGCGCGCAGCGCCCGGCCGGGGGCGAGGCCCCGCCCGCGACGCGGGCCGTCTACCTCGACAGCGCGGGCGTGGTGCGCTGGGCCGACGACCGGCAGGAAGTGAGCCTGTTCGGCGCGAACTACGTGCTGCCGACGGCGTCGGACTACCGGGCCGCGGGCTACCTCCACGCCGATCGCCGGAAGATGATCGACGAGGACATGGCGCAGTTCGCGCGAATGGGCTGGGACGGACTGCGGCTGACCTTCTGGGGCGACTGGGAATCGGCCGACAGCGCCGGGAACCTGATCGCCAACGACCATCTCGACCTGCTGGACTACCTCGTCGCCCGCGCGCGGGAGCGCGGCATCTACATGCTGTTCAGCCCCATCCAGCTCTACAGCTCCAACTGGCCGGACGCGATGGAGCGGGACGCCGCAACGCCCGGCTTCGGCCGCGTGTTCGGCAAGGCGCGCATGGGCACCGACCCCGCGGCCATCGCGGCCCAGGTGAACTACCTCAGGCAGATCCTGAACCACGTCAATCCCTACACCGGCGTGGCGCTCAAGGACGAGCCCGCGATCCTGTTCATCGAGCTGGTGAACGAGCCGTGGCACCACCCGGAGGACCTGCAGGGCTCGATCAGCTACCTGAACGCGCTCAGCGACGCGGTGCGCGGCACCGGGTGCCGCAAGCTCGTCTTCTACAACGTGAGCCAGGACTTCCGCATCGCCGAGGCCATCCGCCGCTCGGAAGTGCAGGGCGTGACCTTCGCGTGGTATCCGACCGGGCTCAACGCCGGTCACGAGCTGGCGGGCAACTACCTGCGGGCGGTGGACACCTTCCCCGACATGCTGCGCCCGGAGCTGGCGCGCATGCCGCGCATCGTCTACGAGTTCGACTCGCCGGACCTCCGGACCGGCACCATGTATCCGGCCATGGCCCGGACGTTCCGCGCCGTGGGCGCGCAGTTCGCCGCGATGTTCGCCTACGACATGCTGGCGACCGCCTCGCGCAACCTCGGCTGGCAGACCCACTACCTGAATCTCGTCTACACGCCGCGCAAGGCGATGAGTGCGATCATCGCCGCCGAGGCGATGCGCCGGCTGCCGCGGTTCCGGTCGTACGGCCCGTATCCCGACAACACGAGGTTCGGCGACTTCCACGTCGCCGCCGACGAGAATCTCGGCGAGCTGGTCGCGCGCGACGCGTTCCTCTACGCCGGTTCGACGCGCGCGATGCCGCCCGAACCGAAGGCCCTGCAGCGCATCGCCGGCTACGGCTCCTCCCCGGTCGTGACCTACGGCGGCGAGGGGGTTTACTTCCTCGACAAGGTGCGCACGGGGATCTGGCGCCTCGAGGTCTACCCCGACGCGGTGCCCGTGCGCGACCCGTTCGAGCCGCCGGATCCCGGCAAGATCGTGACCCGGGCCGTCAGCCGCGCCTGGCCCATGACGGTCTCGCTGCCCGACCTCGGCACGACCTTCACCGTGCAGCCGATCACCGCCGGCAACCCGCGGGCCGAACGCGCCGCGAGCGGCCGGTTCGCGGTGACGCCCGGCGTCTACGTGCTGAGCGCCGCCGGTCGGGTGGACACGGCGTCCCTGCCCGCGTTCATGGGCCACGTCGGCTTCGCCGAGTACCACGCGCCGCCGCTCGACACGCTCCCGCCGACGGTCCTGCCGCTCGCGGCGCGACAGGTCGTCGCGGGACGGGACGCGGCGCTCATCGCCCGGGTCGTCGCGCCCACGCCGCCCGATTCCGTGACGCTGTTCCTCCGGCCCGAGGCGGGGTTCTTCTACCGCCCCTTCGCCATGCACCCGGCCGGCGGGTACGAGTACGCCGCCGCCGTGCCGGCAGCCGCGCTGCGGGAGGGACCGTGGCAGTACGTCATCACCATCTACCGCCGGGACTCGGCGGTCACCTTCCCGGGCGGGCTGCCCCTGCGGCCGAACGCGTGGGACTTCTACGCGACGGCGTTCTGGAAGCTGGACGTCGTGGCTCCGACGACGCCGCTGGTGCTCTTCGACCCTGACCGGGACGCGGCGCGCCTGGCATTCAGCCGCATCGGCGACGCGGGCCGGCTCGGGCTGTTCCGGCTCGCCCTGTCCGCCGCCACCGGACGGCCGGTGTTCCACCTGGAGCTGCCGACCCACCCGAACGGCCAGCCGCTGGACGACTACACCGCGTCGCTCGTGGTCAAGGACCTGATCGACTCCCGCCAGGAGACCGTGGCCGGGGCGCGGGCGCTGACCGTACGGCTGCGCGGCCTCGGGCCGCGTCAGGTCCTCCACGTCACGCTGATGGAGGACGATGGCACGTGCTGGACGGCGGAGGTTCCCGCGGACAGCTCGTGGCACGAGGCGTCGCTGCCACTTTCGGCTTTCACGTCCGGTCGGGGCGTCCTGCTGCCGGAGGGGTTCCCAGGCGAATGGAACTACTGGGTGGGACCGGCGTCGGGCCGTGGCGGCGCCGGCGACCACGTGCGTCTCGAGCACGTGGAGCGACTGCAACTCTCCCTGCGGCCCGAAGCCGGTGTCGCCGTCGCGCCGGGCAGCTACGGGGTGGAGGTGGAATGGCTGACGCTCGGGTTCGCTCCATGACGGCGCAGCCCCGCCGTGCCCGCGGCCTTGCGGCGGCAGCCGCGCTCGTCTGGCTGCTGGGCTGCGGCGGCCACGAGACCACGTCCTCGACGGTCGTGCCGCCCGCGGCGGTGGCGTTCCGCGGCGCCGACGTCTCGGCCCTGGCGCGGATCGAGCAGGCCGGCGGCGTGTTCCGCGACAGCGGCCGGGCGGGCGACGCCATCGCGATCCTCCGGTCACGCGGCGCCAACCTCTTCCGCCTGCGCCTGTTCGTCAGCCCCGACGACTCCGACGTCCAGGTCAACGACATCGCCTACACGATCGCGATGGCGGGCCGGGTCAAGGCAGCCGGCGCGAAGCTGCTGCTCGACATCCACTATTCCGACACCTGGGCCGATCCGGGACATCAGACGACCCCGGCTGCCTGGGCGAGTCTCGCGTTCGACTCGCTGCGCGCGACGGTCGAGTCCTACACGGCGGGCGTGATCGCGCAGCTCAAGCAGGCGGGCGCCCTCCCCGACGTCGTCCAGATCGGGAACGAGATCGACGACGGCATGCTGTGGCCGCTCGGGCAGCTGTACGCGGCGAGCGGGGACACGCTGGTCGAGTGGACTCAGTTCACGCAGCTGCTCAAGGCCGGCATCAACGGCGTGCGCGACGCGCTGGGACCGTCCGACACGGTCCGCATCATGCTCCACTACTCGCAGGGCGGCGACGCCATCGGCACCGCGTGGTTCTTCGACCACATGAACGGCTACCGCGTGCCCTACGACCTCATCGGCCTCAGCTACTACCCGTGGTGGCACGGATCGCTCGCGCAGCTCGAGGCCAATCTGTCGTCCACGGCATCGCGCTACGGGCGGGACATCATGGTGGTCGAGACGTCGTATCCGTGGCGGGCCGGCGGCTGGGAGAGCATGGTCACCAACAGCGCCGCCATGACCTGGGTCGTCTCGCCGCAGGGGCAGGCGCAGTTCCTGCACGACCTGCTCGACGCCGTCGCGGCCACGCCGGGCGGCCATGGGGCCGGCGTGGTCTGGTGGTATCCGGAGGCGATCCAGGTGCCCGGAGTGTTCGTGTGGGGCGGCGGCTCGCTCGCGCTGTTCGACTCCACCGGCGACGTCCTGCCCGCCGCCTCGGTGCTGGGAGGGCGGTGATCGGCCTGTCTCTATGCCGTGCGCGCGCCGCGACTGGCGTCGCAGGTCCTAGCGCGCCCGAGGCGCGGTCCCCATTCTACTGGTTGGCTCCCACGAATCGGCTGCCTTGGGCCTGGACCGCCCCCGTGAGTGCGCGACGGCAGGCCCCGCCAGGGAGTCTCGTGTTCGCGTCGATGCAGCAGAGGCCGAGGCCGGTCCGACTCCGGGCAGAAGGGCATGGCTTGTGAGCGATCCGCTGGAGCGGCTCCGACAAGGTCTCGCCGAGCGCTACACGGTCGAGCGCGAGCTGGGCAGCGGGGGGATGGCTGTCGTCTTCCTCGCCCGCGATCTCAAGCACGATCGCCCGGTCGCCATCAAGGTGCTGCGCCCTGAGCTCGCCGCCGCCTTGGGCGCGGAGCGCTTCCTGCGCGAGATCCGACTTTCGGCCCAGTTGCATCATCCCCACATCCTTCCACTGTACGACTCGGGAGAGGTGGCCTCCGACCCTGCGCGAGGTGAGGGTGGCGGACCTGCTGGACCCGGGATCCTCTACTACGTCATGCCGTGGGTGGAGGGGGAAACCCTGCGCGACCGGATCGAGCGCGAGACGCAGCTGCCGCTCCACGACGCGCTCCAGATCGCCAGGGAGGTGGCGGACGCGCTGGGCTACGCGCACGGCAGGGGCGTGGTGCACCGGGACATCAAACCCGAGAATATCCTGCTCGAATCCGGCCACGCGCTGGTCGCGGACTTCGGGATTGCGCGGGCGGTCACCGCGGCGGGTGGCGAAAAGCTGACGGAGACTGGGCTCGCAGTGGGGACTCCGTTGTACATGAGCCCCGAGCAGGCATCGGGCGAGCAGCGCCTCGACGGCCGCTCGGACCTTTACAGCCTCGCTTGCGTGTTATACGAGATGCTGGCCGGAGAGCCGCCGTACACGGGACGGACCGCGCAGGCCATCATCGCGCGGAGGTTGACCGACCCCGTGCCGCCGCTCAGAACGGTGCGGGAGACGGTGCCGGTGCAGGTGGCACAGGCGATCGACCGGGCGCTCGCGAGAGTGCCGGCGGACCGGTTCGCAACGGCGGCGCAGTTCGTCGAGGCGCTGGCGGGGGCCCACCCGGTGACGGCGCCGGCGTGGCGCCCCCCGCGGGCGGCGCGGGCGGCGTTCCGCCGACCGGTTGCTGCGGCCCTCGCGGTGACCGCCCTGACGGCCGGTGCATTCGTGGTCGTGCGGGCGCGCCGATCGCCCATCGTCCCATCGGCCTCGGTCATCGCGGTGCTGCCATTCGTGCCCAGCGTCCCCGATACGGCGTTGGCCCGGCTGGGCGGCGATCTCATGATGACCGTGAGTCGCACCCTCGACGGCGTGGGCCCGGTGCGCACCGTGGACCGGTACGCGATCCTCACCGCCGCCGTAGGCCCGAACCCGATGACGTTCGATCGGGCCGCGGGGCTCAGCCGCCGGTTGGGCGCCGGCAGCTTCGTCCAGGGAGGCCTGGCGCGCGATGCCGCTGGTGTCCGGCTCGACCTCGGGATCTACCGGACCGATACGCACGCTCCGCTGGGGCCGGTGATCGTGGTTCGCGCGCCGCCCGACAGCCTCGTCGCGCTGTCCGACTCGATCACGTTGGCGCTCCTGCGACAGATCTGGCGGGGTACCCCGCCGTCGGTCTTCCTCGAGGACGTCACGACCCGATCCCTCCCGGCGCTCAGCGCCTTCCTCGAAGGCGAACGCGAGGCCGTGGCGGGACGCTGGCCCGAAGCCGCCAACGCCTTTCGCCGCGCTGCGACGGCCGACACGACGTTCTGGGTTGCCGGTTGGCGCTACTACCAGGCGTTGGGCTGGCAGGGGAAAGAGGACGACGACCCCAGGATTCACACCTACGCGTCACACCTCGCCGCGTTCGAACCTCGAGACCGGGCCATCATTCGGGCCGAGGACACGTACCGTGTCGAAAGCTTCGAAGAGCATCTGAGCCGATTCCGCGATCTGGCGGAGCAGTACCCGGACGACTGGGTCGCGGCGATGGAGTATGGCGACCATTTGACCCATGCCGCGCCACTCGCCGGACACACGAAGGCGGAGGCCAGAAAAGTGCTGGAGCGGGCTGCCAGCCTGAACCCGGCCCTGACCGACGCCTGGGATCACCTTCTACAGACGAGCTTGGGCCAGGACTCGTCCGACGCGCGCATGGCGCTGGACGCTCTGACCCGCCTCGGCGCACTGAAGGAGCGATCGTCCGATTTCGGTTTCGACGTGGCGCTGTGGTACAGGCTGGCGTTCCAGCTCCAGAGAGGCGAGGGTGGTGCCGGCCGGCCGCTCCTGGACAGCGTCGCGCGCGCCGTGGCCGCGTCGGACTCCCGCCAGGGCAACGCCTTCGGAGCTTACGCCCTGCTCGCGTTCGGCTACCCGGCAGCGCAGAGCGAGCTCGATGTGCTGGTGCTCAGGCGAGGCCCCCACAGCGCGTTCGCGCCGGCGTTCGCGCTGACCGCCGCCTACAGCTGGGTTGCCCGCGGCGCCTGGGACTCGGCGCTGGTGGCCCTGGATCGTTATGCCGAGTCGTACCCGGACCGGGCGGCGGCTCGGGGATCTGCGGTCGAAGCCTATCGTCTGGCGGCAGTCGGAGCCTGGCTGAGCGCGCTGGATGCGCAGAGCGCGGTCCAGCGACGCGCGGCGGCCACGCTG
The DNA here is from genome assembly GCA_035502185.1 of Gemmatimonadales bacterium. Classification (NCBI taxonomy): domain Bacteria; kingdom Pseudomonadati; phylum Gemmatimonadota; class Gemmatimonadia; order Gemmatimonadales; species Gemmatimonadales bacterium. The sequence goes on along the minus strand of DATJUT010000101.1, from coordinate 121,353 downwards.
TACGTCGGTGGGCTGGCGGATAGCAGCCGCGCCGCCAGCCAACGGGCCGTGCTCGCGTGGGCGGATGGCCTGCTCGCGGTGCGCCGGTCCGACCCGAACGGCCTGGCCGCTGCGCGCGGGGCCCTGCGGCACAACGGGGCGACGCAGGCGGCGTTCCTCGATCGCTCGTTGAGGGCCTTGGGCCTGACCCTTGGCCGCTCAACCCGTCTGGCGGCGGAGTCGCTGGCCGTCATCGATGAGCGGGCCACGGAGGTGGAGCTATTCGCGGATTCCGCCCGCGACCCGCTCGCCGTCTCGGTGCTCCACCTGGCGGCTGCCAGTGCGCTGCTGGCCGTGGGCGATACGGGCCGGGCGAGAAGGGCCCTGGCCTGGCACGAGGCCTGGGGCCCGCCGGGAGGAGGCGTCAGCGGTGAGTTCTTTGCCGGCCTGGCGTACCTCAAGCTGGCGCAGATCGAGGAGGCTCAGGGCCACCGGGATCTGGCGCGAGAGCACTACGGGCAGCTTGTCCGGCGCTACGACATGCCGGTGCCGGCGCTCCGCCACCTCGTGGACGAGGCCCAGGCCGCGCTGCGCCGCCTGTCCTGAGCCGCCGCTGGGTCACGCCCGGCTCATCGCACCGCATTAGAAGCCCACCATCGCCCCGAGCCGCACGAACATCGCCGGCTGATAGACGAGCACTTGCTGGTAGATCGGATTCGGGTCCGTCTGGTTTCCGCTCGCGTCGGGTGTACCGGTATAGTGCTGCTGATCGAACGCGACCGCTCCGCGTGGGCTGCCGATGTGCGTGACGTCGAGGGTGATCTTCGGCCCCGCCCCGCGCCGGAAGGCGTAGTCGAAGCGCAGATTCAGGTCCCAGGTCCCCGGAGTGCGGCCGGCGGTGCCGCGGGGCCGGAGAAACGCCTGGTAGTCCCCCGCCTGGACGATCCCGTACTCGTTCAGAGGTGTCCCGCTCTGCCAGAACGCGGACGTCCCGGCGGTCAGCCCAAACCCGAATCGATAGGCACCGGAGAGCTTCACGGCATGCGTCCGGTCATTGGGAAGCGGGCCGCTGCTGATCGCGAGACTGTCGTGGTTGTCGAACTGGATGCTGGCATTGGGCGGCGATCCCTCGGGAGCGTAGAGCCCCGCATAGTTGCCCCAGTTTCGGGAGAGCACATACGAAGCCAGGAAGTGGAGTTTGGCGCTCCCGGAGTTCTGGAGGGTGAGTTCCAGAGCTTCGTATCGGTGGATGGGCTTCGGGAACGAGTCGAGCAGTCCCGTCCCAGGGTTCCCATAGACGGGAGTCCCGTCACTCGCGTAGGAGTCCTCGATGACAGACTTCGCCGCGCGGAGGATCACTCGCGCCCCGACGATCATTGTCGCTGCCAGCTGACGCTCGTACCCAAACGTCAGCTCGTCGTAGTATTCTCCGCGCAGACCAGGCACGCGCGCGTAGACACCGCTCTGGTTGGTGAAGAGAAGGGTGCCCCCCGTGGTGTCGATGCGAGGGTCCTGATTGTATCGGATGTAGGTGCTCGACCCGGTCCCATAGAAGAGGGCCAGCGCGTCGAGCGGCACCTGCTCGTAGAACCGGCCTGCGGACGCAAAGAACTTCTGTGACCCGGGCCGGCCCGGCATGAGGATGAGACCGACACGCGGGGCGAGCTGGTCGGTGATCGACTGCATGACCGTTCCGCCTGACCCCACCCACCACTGTCCCTCCCACCGCAAGCCGGCGTTGAGACGAACGCTGGCACTCGGGGCCCAGGAGTCCTGCAGGTAGCCGCTGAGCACCCGGATCCCCACGTTCGCGGCGCTCTGGGCTCGGAGCCAGACGTACCTTCCGGAGCTCCGGGACTGCGATAGGAATCCGCCGCGCTGGCCCGAGCCCTCATCAACGACCTCGTCGAGCGTGTTGTTCTCGTACTCTCCCCCGAGTTTCAGGAGATGGGAGCCGGCGGCCACGCTGACGCTCGTCAGGGCCGCATCTCGACCGAGATGGTTGTAGCCGCTTCCGCCGTAGCCGCCCGACCATGCCCCGGTCGTGTCCGTGAACCGAGGCGCGGTCGCGCCCAGCGTCGTTTGCGGCGCGAAGTCGTCGCGGTACACGGAGCGGGACAACGTTGCCGAGAGCAGGACGCTCTCGCCCATCTGTTGTTCGGCGTGAAGCGACAGTCCGTATCCGCCCCGTCTGAGGTGCGACAGCACGACGTCGGTGTTCAGCACGACGCTCGGCGCTCCATAATCGAGGATGGGCCCGACGCCGTCATGCGTCGTAGGATCTCCCGTGGCGGTGAAGGCGATGCGCGTCGCAGGCTGCGGCTGCCACGTCAGCTTGCCGGCGAGGCGATGCTGAGTCTGGCGGTCCTTCTGCGTCGGGATGCCCGGGAAGGAGGCGTTCCGGACGTCCACCAGCGGATTGTAGGCCAGAAAGAACCAGAGACGATCCCGGCTGATCGGGCCGCCGAGGCTGCCACCTACGTCGAACTGGGAGTACTTGTCCAGGTTGGTTTGAATGAGACCGTAGCGGGGGTCGGTCCGCAGCCTGTCGTCGGTGAAGTACGTGAAGAGACTGCCGTGGAAGTCGTTCCCCCCCGACGGCGTGACGACGTTCACGATTCCGCCCATGGCGCGGCCGTACTCGGCCTCGTATCCGCCCGTCTTGACCTGCAGTTCCTGGACGAAGTTGTACGGCAGGTTGATGCCCCCCGCACCCATGCCGGGATCGGTGACGTTCACGCCGTCCACGAAGTACGCGTTGTCCCAGATGCTGCCGCCAGCGATGTTGACGCCCTCGGAACGGAACGACAGGTCCGGCAGCTGGTAGGTTGCCTCCGGCGCCAGTGAAATCAGGGAATTGAGGCTCCTGTCGAGCGGCAGCCCGTCGAGTTGCTCCGCCCGCAGATTGGTCCCGCTCGCCGCACTGGTCAGGTCGAGGGGCAAGACCTCGGCGGTGACCACGATCTCCGTGAGCTCGACATCGGTCGGCTCCATGGTGACCACGCCCAGGCTCGTGCTGCGGCCGAGGCCCACGATTACCCGTTCGTAGAGAACGGGGCGAACGCCGATGGACCGGATGCGCACCGTGTAGGTGCCGGCCGGGAGCGCGAGGAACCGGAAGCTCCCCTGAGCGTCGCTGTGCACCTCCATCGGCTGCTGCAAGGCGGGGCCACTCGCGACCACCTCGGCGTCCAACAACGGCTGTAGCTGAGACGTCAAGAGCTTCCCTTCCAGCGAGCCCGAGACATCCTGCCCTTGGACGGGTCGCGATGCGAACTCCAACAGAAGGAGCCCGAGGAGCGTGACTGCGGCAGTCCTGATTCGCATCGGCTGGAGCCCCTCTCGCTGAGGGCGCACCAGAGCCGCTAGCGCCCTCGCATCGGCCGACGGACGCCCGGCCCTGCTGCGGCCGGGCGCCCGCTCGTCGATCAGTCGTGGTCGTGGCCCAGGCGAATGCGAACGATCTGGCCTGTGCCGGGAGGCGTGCCGAAGCCGAAGTCCGACACGTAGAGATTCCCATCGGGTCCGTAGGTCATCGCCGACGGGAAGCTGAAGCCCGTGGCCACGGTGTCTACGGCTCCACCCCTCTTCACACGCACCACCATGCCCGCGCCGATGTCCTGGGGCCCCGGGAAGCCGGGCTGCGTCATGGACTCCAGCACGTAGATCCGCCCGGCGCGATCGGACGCCAGCCCGAGCACGGTCGAAAAGCCGGATGCCAGCGCGCGATACCTCCCGTTCAGATCCAGATCGAAGATGCTCTCGCTGCCGGGAACGACCGGAAACGGCCCGAGGGTGCCGAATACGAAGCCGTCGCGGTCCGCGATGAGGGCTGTGGGACCGATCCACCCCCCCGTAGCGCCGTTGTGGGCCACGGAGACGTCGACCAGGCGCTTGATCCGGCCCGTTCGAGGCGAGACGCGATCCACCTCCTGGTGGTTCGGCTCCGTCGTGTAGAGGTATCCATCCCGGGCCACCAGGCCGTACCACGTGCCGTCGGGCTCAAAATCGTCCGGGTCCGGGTTCGCGGCGGGATTGGCGGCGACGAACGCGCTCAGGTCCGCGACGATGCTCCACGTGCCGTTCCGGTGCACCCGGATGACCGCGTTCGGCACGTCGGGGACGCCATGCGAGCAGCCGGCGCCGGCCAGCACGGCGTACAGCGTGCGCCCGATGAACGCGACGTCGGCGACGCCGCTGGTGAGGCTCCCGGAGACCGCGCTGGTCGCGCTGGAGGGCAGGCTGTCCACCACGGTCGTGCGGTTCCCGTGTCGATCGATCTTCGAGATCCGCGACGTGTACCCGCCGGTGTACGGGCCGACCTGCGGCACCTGCAGGCACTGTCCGACCGTCGAGTTGGTGCCGCCCGTGCCGCCTTCGGCGACGTACAGGTCCCCGTCGGGCCCGAACTTGAGCCCCCGGGGATTGTTCAGACCCGTGGCGACGGTGTCCAGCGCAATCGCGCCGTGCATCGCGGTCAGCGCGCCCGGCCCGGCCGCGGCGGCGCCGGTCTGAGCCGGCTCGCTGGGGTTGGCAGCTTCACGACCGCACGCTGCGAGCAGCAGCAGTGATGCGGCCGCCACGGCGGACAGCTTCTTCATGTCGACCTCCCTGAATGGTGCAGCCGCGCTGCCCCGGTCCCCGCGACCGGGCCTGGCGTCCGTGCAGACTGGCGCTGGCTTTGGCTGCAAGCATGCAAGGGGCGCGTCGCGCGCTCGTCGCCGCCGCGTCGCGGAGCTCCGGGGAGCGGCCGCCCGCTCCGGAGGCCCCCCTTGCCCGCGCCGCATCCCCTGGGCAGGATTCGGTATCCCCAAGGCGACGTAGAAGGCGGCAACGGACGGCATGTACCGACTCCGTGTGCTCGGTGGCTTTGCGCTCGAGGGCCCTCCCGGGGCCCCGGCGCCCCAGCGGCCCCAACGCCGGGGTGACGCGGTCCTGGCGGTGCTGGCCGTGTGCGCCGACCGCGGCTGCACGCGGGAGCGCCTCGTCGCCTTGCTGTGGCCCGAGAGCGACGAGGCCCGCTCGCGGCAGGGGCTGCGGGACGCGCTCTACGCCATCCGGCGCGCGCTCGGTCCGGGCGCCGTGCCCTCCGACGGCCGCCTGCTGCGCCTGGATCCCGTGGCGACCTCCGACCTGCAGGCGTTCACGCAGGCCCTGACCCGCGGCCGGCAGGCCGACGCAGCGCGCGCGTACGCCGGTCCGCTGCTCGACGGCTTCCACCTGGACGACGCACCGGAGTTCGAGCGCTGGCTGGACGGGGAACGCGTCCGCCTGGCGCGCGAGTACGCCGAAGCGCTCGAGCACCTCGCTACGGCGGCCGTGGCGGCCGGGGACTGGCACGACGCGCTGGGTTGGTGGGGACGGGCGGTCGAGCACGATCCATTGAACTCGCACTTCGTGCTCCAGCACGCGCGAGCGATGGCGGCGATCGGGGATCGGGCGAACGCCCTGAAGGCCGCGGAGGCCCACGCGCGGCGACTGCGGGCGGAGCTCGACCTCGCACCCGACGACGGCTTCCTTGCGGCCATCGGGCGGATCCGGGCCGGGGAGCTGCCGGCCGGGCACCGCGGCCCCGCTGCGGCCGGGCAGGGGCCGGCGGCCCCCGGCGCAACGCCCGACGCGCGCGCCCCGACCGCCGAGCTGCCGGGTGCCGCCGGCGGCGTGGTGGCGCCATCGCCACGACCGGCCCGCGCCCGGACCCGGCGACGGCTGGCGTGGGCCGCGGGGGTGGCCGGCATCGTCGTGCTTGCCGCTGCCGCGGCGGTGAGGCCGTGGCGCAGCGGGCGCCCGCTCCGCGGCCTGGCTCCCCGGACCGCGATTGCCGTCCTGCCGTTCCGGGACCTGAGCGCCGACTCGCTCCACGCCTACGTCGCCGCCGGCCTGCACGACGAGCTGCTCGCGCAGCTCGCCAGGGTGGCGTCGCTGAGGGTGATCGGACCGGCCTCGGTCGGCGGCTACCAGCGGACGTCGAAGACGCTGCGCCAGGTTGCCGGGGAGCTGGGCGTCGGCACCGTCGTCGTATCCAGCGTTCAGGTCGACGGCAGGCGGCTGCGGGTCATCGTACAGCTGCTCGACCCGGTCGGCGACGTCGAGCTGTGGGCGGAGCGGTACGATTCGATACTGGACGACGCCTTCGCGGTGCAGAGCGACATCGCCCGGCGCATCGTCCGCGCGGTCGGCGCCACCCTGACGCACGCGGAGGCCGGGGCGATCGCGACCGCCCCCACGGAGAACTCCGAGGCGTACCAGTACTACCTACAAGGGGTCGAGTATGCCCGGAGGCCTGGCCTCACTCGCCAGAACATCGCGTTCGCTGAGCAGCTCTACGAGCGGGCGCTGGCCCTCGACCCGGCCTTCGCCCCGGCGCATGCTGCTTTGTCATACGTCCATTGGGGGATGTACGAACTGCGGTACGACCAGACCGCCACCCGACTGGACCAGGCGCGACGGGAAGCCGACCTGGCGCTGCGCCTCTCGCCGGACCTGCCGCAGGCGCATCTCGCGGTGGGCCTGACGCGTTTCCTCGCGCGTGACGATTTCCGCGGGGCCCTGGACGAGTTCGGTCGCGGCCTGCGGGCGGCGCCGAACGACGCGGAGCTGTGGAAGTGGATCGGGAGGGTGCAACGGCACCTGGGAGCGTGGGACAGCGTGCTGGTGGCGTACGAGCGTGCGCGGGCCCTCGACCCGCGCGACCCGGATGTCTTCGTCAGCCTCGGCAACGTCTTCCACTACCTGCATCGCTACCCGGAAGCCGTCGTGGCCTATCGCCACGCGCTGGCCTTGGCGCCCGAACTGGTCGAGCCGCGACTCTCGATGGGCTGGAGCTACGCCCTGTGGAAGGCCGAGTTGGATACGCTCCGCGCCGTGCTCCGGGATCTGCCGCCGGACGGCGACCCGGGCGGCGGCGGTGAGCCAATCGCGGTCCAGCGTCTGGAGCTGCTCATGTGGGAGCGGCGTCCCGACTCCGCCCTCGCCGCGCTGCGCGCCCGGCCGCCGGAGGCCGGCGCGAGCGCCGCCGCCAGAGCTTCCCGGGCGCTAGAGGTTGCCCAGGCGCTGTTCCTGAGTGGCGACACCACCGGCGCACGGGCCGGGTTCGAGTCGGCGGCGGCGCTCCTCGATGCGGCGGAGCGTAGGCACCCCGACGACTGGGGCATCCACGCGGCGCGCGGCTTGGCCGTGGCCTGGCTCGGACGTCGAGCGGACGCCAGGCAGGAGGCGCGCTGGCTCGAGCGCTCGAGCGTCTACCGCGGGGACCCCTGGAAATCGTCGCCGGCGCAGCAGCGCGTGCGCATCCTGGTGCGCATCGGCGATGCGGATGCGGCGCTGGTGGAGATCGCGCGGTTGCTCGCCGAGCCGAGCCTGCTCAGCGTGGGCGAGCTGCGCCTGAGCCCGGACTACGACCCGATCCGTGGCGATCCGCGCTTCCAGGCGCTGCTCGCGAGGTACGCCGACCCGGAAGCCCTGTAACGCCCCCTCGGGCCCGACGGCGTCCGTGCCGGGCCGCGACGGAGCGTCAGTGCCTATTGCCGGACCGTGGCGTAGCTGGCCACCAGATGCGATGTGATGAAGAAATCCACCACTTCCCCCGGATGCAGCAGGATCGCCCCGGTCCGCACCAGCCGCCCAAAGTCGACCGGTTGGGCGACGAACTCCACCATGCCTCCCCCCGCGAGCATGGCCGGGCGGAGCACGAACTGGCTGACGATCCCCGGAGCCACCGTCCCCATGCGGTAGGACACGCCGTTCGCGACGGCGTACGCCTCCACCTGCAGCGCGTAGTCGTTGGTCACGTTCACGACGATCGGGCCGCTCTCCTCCTCGCCACCCTGGCCCAGGAGCACCAGATCGTACGGCGTCGTGAGCGTGGCCACCCCGTTCCTCACCGTGTCCGTCACCCCCGAGTACCCGTCGGTCAGTTCCGTGCCGTCGGGAAACGTCCCGAAGACGGGGACCTCCTTCCGGCCCTTGGGCTGGTCCATCGCCACTAGCACGCGGTCGTCGATGTTGTCGGTCACCAGGATGCGGTTGAAGATGAACGGGCTGGCCTGGAGCGTGCGGTGCACGCCGGCGCCCACGGCCGGGTGGGCCAGCCGGAACCGGCCCAGTTTCCGCCAGTGCGCCAGGATCCGCTGCGTGGAGTCGCTGAACCGCAGGTTCCCCCAGTTCATGAGGGAGCGGAGATTGGCGTCGCCCTGCGCGCCCGCCACCCTGAGTGGCCGGGCCAGCTCGTCCCCGTAGTAGATCTGCGCGGCGCCCGGCGCCAGGAGCAGCCGGGTGGCGGCGCCGAACGGGTCCTTGCGGTCCGGATCGTACGGTGACATGTCGTCGTGCGAGCTGACGTAGTTGAGGAGCGACACCCCGGCCAGCGGACCACCCGCGTGGAGCTCGGTGGAGTACCGCGTGTAGAGCGAATCGAGCGACCCGGCGGCTTCCCGCTTGAAGGCGAAGTTGATCAGCGCGTCGTAGCCGTTGGCGAAGAAGTCCACGCTGCTGTCCCCGTAGCTGTACTGCCGCCCCTGGCCCGGGTCCCAGCCGTACACCTCGCCCACCATGTAGAACGGCAGGCTGTCCAGTGCCAGCGCGGGATGGGCCCGCTTCCAGTCCGCGAAGGCGAGGTCGGCCTCCTTCTTCAGCTCGGCGCTCACCCCGGCCTCGAAGTGCTTGGCAGTGTCCATCCGGTACCCGTCGAACCCGAATTCGCGCACCCAGTCGGTGAGCCACTTGATGAGGTAGTAGCGGGGCGCCCGCGGATAGCCGGTGCGCTGGAAGAAGGCGTCCAGCGAGGCCCGCTCCTGGTCCAGGCGGCCCTCCCGCCGCCACTTCTCCACCAGCCAGGACGGCAGGTCCACCGCGTCGTTCCGGTCGGTGCGCACGTCCGGCAACTCCGACAGCGTGCAGTCGACGGTGGTGACGTAGCTCCGGTAGGTGCACTGGGGGCTCGTCCGCACCCAGTCGCCGGGCCACGAGGAATCCACGGCCGTGACCGGCCCGGAGTGGTTGATGACCGCATCCATCAGCACCCGGATGTGGTGCCGGTGCGCCGCGTCGACCAGCGCGTGCAGGTCGTCCCGGGTCCCGAACGCCGGATCCACCGCCGTCCAGTCGTGCGCCCAGTAGCCGTGGTAGGCGTAGGTCTTGCCCCAGCCTTCGTCCACGCCCCCGTGGATCTGCTCGACGAACGGGGTCAGCCAGATGGCGTTCACCCCGAGACTGTCGAAGTACCCGGCCTCGATCTTGTCGAGCACGCCCTTGAAGTCACCGCCCGCGAAGCTGCGCAGGACGGCTCCGTCCTGCGCGCGGCCCAGGGCGTGGTCGTTGCCGCTGTCGCCGTCCTGGAACCGGTCGGTGAGCAGGAAGTACACGGTGGCGTTGTTCCAGAACTCCGCCGGATGCCTGGCCTGCTCCGAGGCCACCGCCCCGAGCCGGGGTGCCGCTCCGGGGGCGCGGTGGATGCACGCGGTCAGCACGCCGGCGCTCAGCGCAGCCAGCGTCGCGGCACGGATCGAGATCTTCATGCCCCCACCGTCCTTTCGCGAAACGCCCCGTGCGTCACCCATCCGATGGACCGCCCGGCCGGCCCGCGCGTCACGGCGCGGCGGTCCGCGCCACGTCGTCCTCGTCCCGCACCCGCAGCGTGAGCGCCGCGGCGAGCACCAGTGACGCACCACCCACCAGCAGGGCGTAGATGGCCTCGCCGCCGAAGAAATGCTTCACGAAGAACCCGAGGACCGCGGCCGCCGTGATTTGCGGGATCACGATGAAGAAGTTGAACACGCCCATGTAGTACCCCATCTTCGACGGCGGCAACGAGCCGGTGAGGATGGCGTACGGCATCGACAGGATGCTCGCCCACGCGATCCCGACGCCGACGAACGAAGCCAGCAGCCAGCCGGGGTCGGTGATGACCCAGATCGAGAGCAGCCCCAGCGCACCACACACGAGGCAGACCGCGTGCGCGACCTTGCGGCTGGTGCGGTTCGCGAGAACGGGAATGGCGAAGGCCACGACTGCGGCCACGCCGTTGTAGGCCGCGAAGCCGACGCCGACCCAGTTGGCGCCCTCGTTGAACAGCGCCGAGGTCGTGTCGGTGGTGTGGTAGACGTGGCTGGTGACGCCCGCCGTCGTGTAGATCCACATCGCGAACAGCGCGAACCACGAGAAGAACTGGACCCACGCCAGCTGCTTCATCGTGCCCGGCATGTCCTGGAAGTCGTTCAGGATCGTGACGAAGCCGTTGTCGTACCTCCCACCGCGCTGCAGCCATCCGCTGGCCATCAGCAGGAGCCCGACCGCGCCGACGCCGGCCGACAGGATCATCACCTCGTAGATCCGCGCGCTCGCCAGCCACGCACTGAACGCCGCTCCGACGACGAGCAGGATCAGGCCGATGCGGACCTGGCGGCTGCCGTTGATCGCGTACGCCTCCGCGGTGCGCCGCTCCGCGACCCGACCCTCGCGCGCCCGGTTCTCCTCGAACGACGCCATCGCTTCGGGCGAGTACTCCTTCGACCGGAGCACCGTCCACAGCACGGCGCTGAAGAAGACGGCGGCGCCGAGATAGAACGACAGGCGCACCGACGCGGGAATCATGCCCGCGGACGCCGTGTTGCTCACCCCGAACCCCTTGGTCAAGAGCCAGGGCAGCATCGAGGCCACCACCGCGCCGGTGCCGATGAAGAAGCTCTGCATCGCGAAGCCGGTGGTGCGCTGCGTGGACGGGAGGTTGTCTCCCACGAACGCCCGGAACGGCTCCATCGAGATGTTGATGGACGCGTCCATGATCCACAGCATCCCTGCCGCCACCCACAGCACCGGGGAGTTCGGCATCACCAGCAGCGCCAGCGAAGCCGCGATCGCCCCACCGAGGAAGTACGGCCGCCGCCGGCCGAGGCGGTTCCAGGTCCGGTCGCTGAAGTAGCCGATGATGGGCTGCACCACCAGCCCGGTGACCGGGGCGGCAATCCACAGGATCGGGATGCTCTCGACCTTGGCGCCCAAGGTCTCGAAGATCCGGCTGACATTCGCGTTCTGCAGCGCGAAGCCGAACTGGATGCCCAGGAAGCCGAAGCTCATGTTCCAGATTTCCCAGAACGTGAGCCGCGGCTTGGGGTGGAGCGCGCTGGGCGCGGGAGCGGCTGGTGAGCCCATGACGGACCTGTGGGCGAGGGTGGATGCCTCATGCGCTCGTCCGGGCGCCATGAGGGGCTCGGGCGACCCCGGGCACGGGCGGCCCTCGGGCGCGAGGCACCGAACCGGTGAAGCGTTGCCCGCGGGCTGGCAGGAGTCAAGGCGGCTGGGGGCGCGTCTCGTGGCCGGCGGCGCCTGCCGCGGACGAGGCCGGGGAATCTGGTGATCCCGCCGAGCGCGGGCTATATCACTGCCCGCAGGGCACGCTCTCTGTCCGGGACGCGATCGCGAGGAGAAACGTATGCGCCACATTCCCGTGAAGCTCGCAGTGGTCGTGGCGGTGCTTGGCGGCGCCCGGCAGGTCGCCGCGCAGGCCCCGCAGGCCCCCCCGCCGCGCATGGCGGCCAGCAGCTACGCGTCGGTCGAGGTGCACATCAACGCTCGCAACATCGGCGGGCAGTGGTACCAGGAGGACGCCGGCCTCTCGGGCCCGTCGCGGATCGCCATCTCCTACGGGCAGCCCCATGCCCGCGGCCGGCGGGTGGAGGGCGGGCTCGTCCCGATGGACACCGTGTGGCGGTTCGGGGCGAACATGGCCACGACCCTGCACACCGACGCGGACCTCAGGCTCGGCGACCTGCGGGTCCCGAAAGGGGACTACTCCCTGTTCGTGCTCTACACGCGCGCGGGGTGGCAGCTGATCGTCAATCGCGGCACGGGACAGTGGGGGCTCGATCGTGATTCGACGCGGGACATGGGCCGGGTGCCGCTCGCGCAACGGACGCTGGCGGAGCCGGAGGAGACCCTGAGCGTCTACCTCGTCCCGGAGTCGGCGCAGCCCGCGACGGGCTACGCCAACCTGCGAGGCGCCCTCAAGATCAAGTGGGGCACCACGGAGCTGAGTACCACCTGGCGAGTGGACTGATCGGGGAAGCACCACCGGAGACGAACGAGAACGTGCGGGGACGGCGGAGCCGGCGATCCGGCGCAGCGCTCCTCACCGCAGCGTCGTCAGCCAGATGTCGGCCTCCGTCACCCGCCGGGTGTAGTAGGCGTGCCGCCCATCGCGGGTCAGCCGCGGCGGCCCGATCACGTCGCTGGAGACGGTGAAGACCTTCCGGACCTGCTTCGTGGCGCGGTCCACGACGTAGAACGCCTTCCCGCCGGACACGAACAGCACGTGCCGGCTGTCCGGCAGCCATACCGGCCACTCGCCGTGGTCCGTCAAACGCTCGAAGCGGTGGGTGCGGACCTCGTAGGTCAGGATGCCCTGGTCGTGGCCTCCGTAAGCGCCGCAGATCCACCGCCCGTCCGGCGACCAGTCGTTCACGTACCAGGGCGTCGGCGACGTCTCCGGCGCCGGCAGCACCACGGGCACCTGGGCGGTCCACGGGCGGTTGGGATCGAAGACGTAGCTTCGCGCCTGCATCGATCCCGCCATGTGCGCACCGTCCGGGGACCAGACGGGATAGGAGAGGCCCGAGTCCGCATTCGTCAGCTGCCGCAGCTCACTGCCGTCGGATCGAATGCTCCAGAGCTGAAGTCTCGGCCCCCGGTTCGAGAAGAACGCGATCCGATTCCCGTCCGGCGACCACCGTGGCATGCGATCGTTGGCCGAGTCGCCGTTGACCTGGCGGCGCCCCGTGCCGTCCGGACGCGCCACGTAGATGTGGCCTTGCCCGATGGCATAGAAGGCCACCCACTGCCCGTCGGGCGAGGGATCCGGGTCCGACCAGCGCTGCGAGCCCGAGGTGACCCAGCCAGGATCGCCGATGACGCTGCCCGACGTCGGCTCGAGCCTCAGCGTCTGAACGTTCGCCGTGAGGAGCACCGAGCTGTACGCGATCCGGCGCCCGGAGGCGGCAAGGCTGATCTGCGCCAGTCTCGTGGCCGGGGTCGTGATCGGCTCCGGGTCGGACAGCGTCTCCCCGGACTTCTCGTCGATCCGGACCCGCCACAGGTTCATGCTGCCGCCGCGATTGCTGGCGAAATAGAGGTACCGCCCGTCCGGAGACCATGCCGGGTTCCAGCTGGTCGCCGAGTCCCGGCTCACCGCCAGCGGCTTGCCGCCACCGGGCGCGATGGTCCACAGGCCCACGAGGAACGGGTGGCCGCCCCGCTTCGTGAACGCGATCCGGTAACCGTGCGGCGACCAGCTCGGCAACACCCCGTCGCCGGTGGCAAGCCGTCGCGACGCGCCCGTCCTCACGTCGGCGACCCATATCTGGCTCTCCCCTTCGGCATCCTCCGGGTTCATCTCGACGTTCTCGGTGGCGTAGGCGATCTCGGTGCCGTCCGGGGACCACGTGGGCCGGTACCCGGCGTGGGTCACCCGTTTGACGTCCTCGCCCGTTCGCCCCATGACGAAGATGCCGCCGCCCTCGCGCTCCGAGCGGAAGGCGATGTGCTCGCCGTCCGGGGAGAAGGCCGGCTGGTCGTCGTTCACGGGGGAGTCCGCGGTCAAGTCGATCGCGTTCTGGCCGCCCACGCTGAGGAGATAGATGTCGCGGTTCCCGGTCGCCTCGCCGGCGTACACGAGCCACTTCCCGTCCGGCGACAGGCTCGGGTACAGCTCCTCGCCCGGGTCGCTGGTGAGCTGGGTGTAGATCGCGTTCTCCGCCGCGCTTCGGCGTTGCCAGCCGACGCTCCGCGACAGCAGGGCGAAGGCCCCGGCGGCGAGCAGGACCGCCGCCCCCGCCGCGGCCGCCACCAGGCGCGCCCGTGCGCCGGCGCGGGACCTCGCCGCCGGGGTGAATCCCTTCCCCGACAGCGCAGCGGCGAACTCGGAGGCCGACGAGAACCGGTCGGCCGGCAGGTTCGCCAGCACCTTCGCCAGCACCGCCTCGAGGGACGGCGGCACCGTCTGCCGGACCACCGAGATCCGTGGCAGCGGCTCGCTCAGCTTCTTGGCGAGGATCGCCAGCGGCGTCGGGCCCGTGTACGGCGTCTCGCCGCTGAGCATCTCGTAGAGGACGCAGCCGAGCGAATAGAGGTCGCTCCTGCCGTCCACCTCTCTCGAGCCGCTCGCCTGCTCGGGGCTCATGTACGCCGGGGTGCCGATCGCCAACCCCGTCTCCGTCAGCGTGGCCGACCCGGCGGCGCTCACGGCACGCGCGATGCCGAAGTCGCTCACCACGGCGTGGCCGGCCTCGAACAGGATGTTCTCCGGCTTGATGTCGCGATGAATCAGGTCGTGCGCGTGTGCGTAGCCGAGGGCGTCCGCCACTTCCTGGGTGATCCGGATCGCGTCGGCGATCGGGAGCTGCTTGTCCCGGGCCAGGCGGTCACGGAGCGACTCCCCTTCCACGAACGGCATGGCGTAGTAGAGCAGCCCGTCGGCTTCGCCCGAGTCGTACAGCGGAAGGATGTTGGGGTGCGCCAGCGTGGCCGCGATGGCGATCTCGCGGAGGAAGCGCTGGCTGCCGAGAGAGGCGGCCAGGTCCGGCAGCAGGACTTTCAGGGCGACGTGCCGGTGGTGCTTCAGGTCCTCGGCGAGGTAGACGACCGCCATGCCGCCGTGCCCGAGTTCCCGCTCGATCGCGTAGCGGTTCGCGAGCGCGACCTCCAGGCGCTCCAGGACCTCAGCCATCGCCCGTGAATATAGGACGCCCGCGGGGCGACCGGCCAGCAGCGCGGCAGAACGGAACCGGACGGTCGGCGCGCGGCACGTCCGGCGCCGGTCGCGGCCTTCCGCCGAGGTTCACTCGTGGTGTCGCGCACCCTCGAGTCGGCGGGCCAGCGCGTCGATCTGGGGGTCGGCGACGATCTCGTCGAGCAGCAGCCGCATCGGGCCCTGCCAGTTCGGGCGCACCGACGACGGGGTGCCGGGGAGGTTCACGCCGCGCTCCTCGAGCCAGAAGTCCTCGAGCCACGGCACGACCAGCGGGCTCCGCGAGCGGCCGAGCCACTCCAGCAGGCGGGTCAGCAGGGCCCGGGGCTGGTCCAACCGGCCGTGCAGACGCTGGGCGAGCCGCTCGGTGGCCCGCGCCCGCTCCTCGCGGACGCCGGCCTCCGCGGACTGCGCGAGGAGGCCGTATCGGATTCGCTCGGCAATGTCCGCGCCCAGGAGCCACCCCGCGAAGGTGGGCGTGTCGTGCGTGCCGACCAGGGCCATGTCCCTGGCACCGGGCGGCGCGATGCGAGGGTCCTTCGACGCCTGGAACTGCGCCAGGTACATGCCCCAGATGCGACGGCGCGGCAGCGCCTCGTCGATCTCGCGGGGCACGTTGCCGAGGTTCTCACCGACGACCTCGCAGCGGCCGCGGTGCGACTCGAGGGTGAGGATGGCGAACAGCTCATCGGCAGGGTACGAGACGTAGGTACCCTCGTGCAATCCGAAGCCGTGCGGGATCCAGTAGAGGCGCGTCCAGGCCATGATGTGGTCCACCCGCAACACGCCGGCCAGCTCCGCCTGGTGGGCGATGGAGGCCGCCAGGTACTGGTGCCCCTCGCGGCGGGACGCCTCCGGAAGCACCGGCGCGAAGCCCCAGTCCTGCCCGCTCGGGAAGCCCAGGTCGGGAGGGGCGCCCACCGACATCCCGTCGCCGAACAGCGTCTGCCGGGACCAGGGATCGTACCCGTCCGGGTGCACGCCCACCGCGAGGTCGAGCCCCAGGCGCATCCCGTCCTTTTCCAGCCGGCCGCGGAGGTCGTGGAGCTGCCGGCGCACCAGTGTCTGGGCCACCAGGTGGAACCGCTCTTCGCCGGCATCCACGTGCCCGGGCTGCGGCGTCCCCGCCCGTGCCGCGGCCGGCCAGTCCCGCCAGTTCCTGCCCAACCGGGCCTGCGCGCCGCGGAAGCGCGCGTAGCGCAGCAGCTCGGGGTCGACGGGCGAGGGGATCGGCACCGCCCGCGCCACCAGCGCCGCGCGCACCTCGGCGTCGGCCCGCGCTACGTCCAGCGTGGCCGGGGCGGCGGTCGGCCGGTGGCCCTCCCCGAGATCGAGGATCAGCTCCGACCAGAACAGGCGGCTCACGCCCGAGTAGGGGCTTGGCTCCGCCGGCTCGGTGTTGAACGTGGGACTGAGCGGCAGCACGGTGACGAGATCGCCCCCGCGGTCCCTCACCCAGCGGCACAGCGATTCCAGGTCCTGGAGGTCCCCGAGCGAGCGGCTGCGCGCCGAGCGAAGCGCGGCGAGGTGGGTGCCCACGCCCCAGCTCCGGTGCGATCCCGGCCGGTGCCACGCCCGCTCGGGCGCGGCGATGACCGTGCAGGCCGCGCTGCGGCGCCCGGCCTCGGCCGTGAGCCGGTGGTAGCCGAAGGGGAGCCGACGGGCCGCCCGGAGCCTGCCGCCGGAGAGCCTGAGCGGGACGACGTCGCCGCCTTCCAGGCGCAGCTCCGCGCGCACGGGGCCGGCGACCCGCAGGGCGAGCGGCGGCAGCGCGCCGCCCCAGGCGACCACGACTGGCGGCAGGAGCCCGCTTTTCGCGGCGTCCTTCCGCGCCCGCAACGCGTCGGGCGCATCGCCCGGCCTCGCGACCGGGGCCCCCAACGCGGCGCATACGCGCATCAGCGTCTCGGGCGCCACGACGATCCGCCTGCCAAGGCCATCCGTGTAGCGGACGTGGACGCCCAGCGCCGTGGCGAGGGCGCGGAGGGCCTTCAGCTCATCCATGGGGTGCAGGTGCGCACGAGGGCAGTGACCGGGTTCCGCGTAGGGGCCGTGGAGGAGACCGGAACGGGATAAGCGTTGCCCGCACCGGGGCGGGAGTCAAGCCAGCGAGTCGCGTCCTTGCCTGGCGCGGCTGCCCGGCGCAACACTTCCGGTCCGTCGGCCGTAACCGGGAATACCGGCCCGCGGCCGGCCAGCACCCGATGCGGAGAGTCCTCGTGCCCAATCGCGCTCCGACGATGGCCCGTGTTCTCCTGACCGCGCTCGCCGCGCTGGCGCCCGGCGCCGCGGTCCTCCGCGCCCAGAGCGTCGCCGGCAGCGTGGCCAGCCGGGGCACCCCGGTCGTGGGTGCCGCCGTGCGGCTCCTCGAGCTCGACCGGGTCGAGCGCACGGGCGGCCAAGGCACCTTCCGGTTCGCGAACGTGCCCCGGGGCACGTACCGGATCTTCGTGAGCGCCACCGGCTTCGCGTCGGCCACGGACACGGTGCAGGTGGAGGCGGCCACGGCGACCGTCGCGTTCGATCTCCGGGAGTCCGCCGTGCCGCTCCGCGAGATCACCGTCACCGCGTCCCCCACGGCTCGCCCGACCGACGAGCTGTACCAGCCGGTCGTGTCCACGTCGCGCCTCGCGTTCGACAACAGCCCGGGCACGAGCTTCGCCGAGAAGATCTCCGATCTGCCCGGGGTGAGCGTGCGCGGCAACGGCTCCGCGCCGGCCCGGCCGATCATCCGCGGGCTGGGTGACAACGAGGTGCTGGTCCTGGAGAACGGGCTCAGGATGGGCGACATCGCGACCTACGATCCGGCGCATGCCACGCCCGTCGACGCCATGGGCATCGCGCAGGTCGACGTGGTGCGGGGCCCGGCGACGATCCTGTACGGGCCCAACACCCTCGGCGGGCTGGTGAACGTGATCACCAACTTCGTGCCCACGCTCGCGGATCATCCGGTATCGGGCACGGTCGCGCTGGAAGGCAACAGCGTGAGCAACGAGATGTCGGGGTACGTGAACACGGTCGTCAGCGGCTCCCACGCCGCGTTCCGGCTCTCGGCCGGGGGGCTGCGGTCCTCCGACATCCGCATTCCCTCGGGCAGCTACACCGATCCCGGGACCGGGGCGACGTTCGCCCTCGACCGGATCCCCCAGTCCTTCGACCACAGCGGCGAGGTCGGCGTCGGCTGGTCGTATCAGGGCGACTTCGGGATGATCGGCGTCGGCGGCAACCACTATGAGATGAACTACGGCATCCCCGGCGTGCCGCCGAACCCCGACTGGATCAACGTCCCGCCCACCACGTCGCGCATCGCCCAGCGGCGCAACACCCTGGAGCTGCGGAGCCTGATCAACGCGGGCGGCGTTGTGGTGGACCGGCTCAGGCTCGACGCGAGCTACAACGACTACAACCACTCCGAGTACCCGACCGCCGAGGATTCCACCGGCGTGTCGGATCCGCAGGCCAATCACTTCCACAAGCGCGAGCTCAACGCGACGCTGCAGCTCCAGCAGCGGCCCGGCGCCCTGAGCGGCACGCTCGGGCTCTGGACCGACGTCCAGAACCTGACGATCGAGGGCGACCAGCCGCTGGGACCCAACTCGGTCACGACCGGCCTGGCCGCGTTCGCGTACGAGGAGTACCAGGCCACGCCGGCGACGCGGCTCCAGGCGGGTCTCAGGTTCGACTACAACCGGATCCAGACCCGCCCCTACCCGCAGTCCACCGACTCGGTGTTTCGGACCCTGGACGAGTCGCGGCTGTCGAACGCCGTGACGGCCTCGCTCGGCGCCATCCGCCGGCTCGGCTCG
The DNA here is from genome assembly GCA_035502185.1 of Gemmatimonadales bacterium. Taxonomy (NCBI): domain Bacteria; kingdom Pseudomonadati; phylum Gemmatimonadota; class Gemmatimonadia; order Gemmatimonadales; species Gemmatimonadales bacterium. Next base: position 102,831 of record DATJUT010000101.1, on the reverse strand, counting down.
CAGCTGACGGTCTCGCTCGGCGTGGCGCGCTCGTTCCGCGCGCCCACGGTGCAGGAGCTGTTCGCCAACGGGCTCGACGCGGCGAGCGGGACCTACTCGATCGGCACGGCGAGCCTGGGCCCCGAGACGGGCCTGGGGCTCGACGCCTCGCTCAAGGGCGAGCTGGGGCCCATCGTCTTCGAGGTGTCACCGTATCTGAACGCCATCGACCACTACATCTACGGGTTCCTGCGCGGCGACACGATCCAGGGGTTCCCGGTGCGCCAGTTCGCCGCCACGCGCGCACGGCTGGCCGGGTTCGAGGCGACCGTGACCGCGCAGCTCGCGTCGCACCTGGCCCTGCATGCCGGCTCCGACTACGTCAACGCGCAGGACACGCAGAACGACGTGCCTCTGCCGTTCACGCCGCCCCTGAGGGGCCTGTTGCGCGCGACGTACCAGAGCAGCACCTGGATGGGGATGGTCGAGTGGCGCGGGGCCGCGCGCCAGACCAGGCTCGGCGACGGCGATACGCCAACGGCGGGCTACGGCGTCGTCAACCTCGGGGCCGGCCTGCGGCTGGTGCACCGCGGCCTGGTATCCGAGATCAGCCTCCACTGCGACAACGTCTTCGACCGCGTGTATCGCGACAACCTGTCGGTGATCAAGGACTTCGTCCCGCAGCCCGGGCGCGGCTTCCGCCTCAACTACCAGCTGCTGTACTGATCCGGCGCGCCCGGCTCACGCCGGGCCGCGCGCCCCTGCCGTCTCCCCCCCCCGCCCCGCCTACCTCGTCCCCGATCTCGGGTCCGGCTGAACCGTGAACGTCTGCGCGTACGTCTGCCCGTTCACCGTGAGCTTCGCCGTGAACGTGCCGGTGAGGAGCCGCACCTGGCGGCGGGGTCCGCCGCCGCCCTGGGCACCTCGCACCTCGAGCACGGGATTCCACACCACGCGGTGCAGCCCTGCCGACGCCGAGAACGGCTCGCCCGCGCTCTGCCACAGCGGCGACACGCGAGCGAGGCCCGCCGCCCCCGTCCCCTCCCCCTGCGCCGCCGCGCGGCCTGGGGCCGGCGCCGCCGGCGCCTCACTCGAGTAGCTCTTCACCAGCGTCCCGCCGGCATCCAGGATGTCGAGGGTCACCGGCCCGGTCGCCGCCGCCCGCAGCCAGTAGTCGATCGCCGCCCCGCTCGGGGGGTTGGCCGCCTGCGGCTCGTCCTTCTGAAGCGGCGTGCCGTCGTCGCCGCCCTGCAGCACGTTGACCGCGTCGGCCGGCTTGAACAGGTACGCATCGGCCGCGAGCGCCGTGCCGCTCACCTGCCGGAGCGGGCTGATGTCGTCCACGACCCAGAACCCGCGGCCATGCGTGGCCGCGATCAGGTCGTTGCCGTAGATCGCGAAGTCGCGCACCGACGTGACCGGCAGGTTGAGCTGCAGCGGCTGCCAGTGATCCCCGTCGTCGAGCGAGACGAACGCCCCGCGCTCGGTGCCGGCGAACAGCAGCCCGCGCCGCGCCGGGTCCTCCTTGACGGTGTGGACGTACACGCCGGCGGGGAGGTCCGTGTCGATCCGCTCCCAGGTCCGGCCGAGGTCGCGTGTCCGGTACAGGTATGGCGCGAAGTCGCCCAGCTGGTGCCGGTCCACGCTGGCGTACGCGGTGTTGAAGTCCACGTGCGACGCCTCCACCATCGTCACGCGGCTCCACGGCGTGAGCGCCGGGGGCGTGACGTCGCGCCAGGTCGCGCCATCGTCCAGCGTGAGCTGGATCAAGCCGTCGTCCGTCCCCACCCAGACCAGCGGCACCAGCGCCGGCGACGGCGCGATGGTGTAGACCACGCCGCGCCGGCCGTTGCCGCCGGTGTCGTTCGTCGCCGCGGCATCGAGATTCGCCGGCGCGCCGGGATCCGGGCGCGTGAGGTCCGGGCTGATGCGCCTCCAGGTCCGCGCCCCGTCGGCCGTCTTGAACAGGAACTGGTTCGCGTAGTACAGCGCGTGCGGGTCCGCGGGCGAAAGCACCAGCGGCTGGGTCCAGTCGCCGCGCGCCGGCTCGGGGCTCTGCGGCGGCGTGGTGCCCGGCACCGCGCCGTTGGTCTCGAGATCCCACCGCGTTCCCATCCCGCCGTAGACGATCCCCGGGTGCAGCGGATCGCCGGCGGTGTAGCCGCTCTCGCCGGCCGCCCCCATCGGCTCCCAGTCGCGCTCGGCGATCTCTCCGAACTTGCCGCGCGAGCGCACGGCCACCGTGCCGCTGTCCTGCTGCGCACCCGTGACCCAGTACGGAAACCGGTAGTCCACGGACACGTGGTAGATCTGCGCCGTGGGCTGGTTGAGCCACGACGTCCAGGTCACGTCCCGCGGATCGGCGGCGCGCGCGTTCCGGGTGATGACCGCACCCTGGTCGCTCCCGACGATCAGCGTCTCGGGATCGTCGGGCGAGATCCAGACCTGGTGGTAGTCGTCGCCGCCCGGCGAGCCGCGGAGCACGACCCAGGTGTGCCCGCCGTCCATGCTGCGGTTCACGTTGACGTTCGGGACGTAGACGACGTCGGGGTTCCTCGGATCCACGGCGATCTTCTCGAAGTACCAGCCGCGCCCCCACAGCATCTGGTCCGACGACAGCCGCGTCCACGTCGCACCGCCGTCGTCCGACCGGAAGAAGCCGCCCTGTGCCGGAGGCGGCGGCGCAGCGCCCTGAGGGGCCGCGCCCGGCGCGGGCGCCGCGCCCGCCGCCGGCCCGGCGGCCGGCCCCTCGCCGGCAGGCGCGGTGCGCTCCGGCTCAAGGCAGTCGACCACCGCGTACACGCGCCGCGGGTTGCTCGGCGCGACGGCGATGCCGGTCCGGCCGATGCCAGCCTTCGGCAGCCCCGCCGTGAGCCGCTTCCACGTGGTGCCGCCGTCGGTCGACTTGTAGATCCCGCCGCCCGGGCCGTTGGTCGGCGCGTACACGAACCAGGGCGGGCGCCGCGTGTTCCAGAGCCCGGCGTACACGACGCGCGGATTGGACGGGTCGATCACCACTTCGACGGCGCCGACGTTCTCGTCCTCCGAGAGCACCTTCTGCCAACTGCGCCCGCCGTCCCGGGAGCGGTAGAGCCCGCGCTCGGCGTTGGGCGCGTACAGCGAGCCGATGGCGGCGACGAACACGACGTCCGGATTGCGCGGATCCACCGCGATCTTGCCGACGTGCTGGGTGCCTTCGAGGCCGCAGTGCGTCCAGGAGCGGCCTCCGTCGGTTGACTTGTAGACGCCGTCGCCGTAGCCGGCCGAGTCACGCAGCGTGGACTCGCCGGTGCCGACGTAGATCACCTCGGGCGCCGACGGCGCCACCGCCATCGCCCCGACCGAGGCCACCGGCTGACCGTCGAAGACGGGCTTCCACACCCGGCCGCCGTCGATCGTCTTCCACACGCCGCCGTTGACGTGGCCGAAGTAGAACTCGTTCGGCCGGCCGGGCACGCCGGCCACGGCGTCCACGCGCCCGCCACGGAACGGGCCCAGCATTCGCCACCGGAGGCCGGAGAGGAAGGCTGGCGGCAGCTCCTCCGCCGCCGGGGCTGCGGTCGCCGCGCCCACCCCGGCCGCCCGGGGAACCCGCTCCGGCCCCGCGGTCAGGGCGCGGCGCAGCCACGGGGACAGCGCCACGGCACCCCACGCCGCCTGCCCGAGCCGTGCCAGGAAGTCGCGCCTGGCGACGCCGCCGTCCCCGCCGGCGGCGTCGAGGCTGCGGGAAGACCCGGAGGGACCGATCTCGAATGGGGTGGTGCGCGCGAGCGGCTTCGCCACGGAAGGCTCCCGGAACGTCGCGAAACGGCAAATGGTGGAAGTCTGAAGCTCTTCGGGCGAGCGGTGGAAAGTCAATCGGGCCGCCGGGAGAGGACGGCGAAGGCACCGGAGCGGCGCGTCGCGCCGGTGGGCCGCGGGCGCTCCTGCAGGCGATTTGCGCCGCCGCGCTTGGACGCCTACCATAGCGGCCATGGGCACTCTTCGACGCACGGCCGCGCGCGCGGCGCTGCTCGCGGCCCTGGTGGCGGCGGCGCCCCGGCCGCTCCGCGCTCAGGCCTCGACCTACCAGCTGTTGCAGACCTTCTCGGACCTGCTCAACCAGATCCGCGTCAACTACGTGGACTCCGTCACGACGCAGCATCTCGTCCGCGGTGCCATCGAGGGAATGCTGGCCTCGCTCGATCCGCACAGCTACTACCTGGCGCACGATCAGGCCGAGCGGCTCGACGCCTGGCGTGCCGGCCAGCTCGCCGCCACGGGTATCATCGTCGAGTCCGTGGAGGGCGTCATCACGGTGGCCGCGGTGGTTCCCGGAAGCGCGGCCGAGCGGGCCCACGTGGCGCCGGGAGACCGGATCGTGGCCGTGAACGACAGCTCGGTGGCCGGCCTCGAGGCGCACGTCGTGCAGTCGCGGTTGGTGGGCGAGCGGGGCACCCGGGTCCGGCTCCGCCTCGAGCGCGGGCCGCGCCTGGAGCCCGACACGGTCTCGCTCACGCTGCGCAACCAGGACATCAAGCCCAGAAGCGTCACTCGCGAGCGCACCCTCGGCGACGGGATCGGCTACGTCCGCCTCGCGGAATTCCACCGGGAGGCCGGTGCCGATCTGCGCGACGCGCTCGACCGCGTCGCGACGGGCGCGAGTCCGCGCCGGGTCATTCTCGACCTGCGCGGGAATCCGGGCGGCGCGCTCGTGGCCGCTCAGGACGTCCTCTCCATCTTCCTGTCCGACGGGCAGGTGGCGTTCCGCACCCGGGGACGGCATCCCGAGGCGAACGGGGAGTTCCTGGTGCGGGGAAACGGGCGGTATCGCGATGCCCGCCTGGTGGTGCTGATCGACGAGCATTCGGCGTCCGCCTCCGAGGCGGTGGCCGGCTCGCTCCAGGATCACGATCGGGCGGTCATCCTGGGGCGCCGGAGCTTCGGCAAGGCTCTGGTGCAGCGGCCGTTCCTCATCCAGCCCGCCCAGGACGAGGCGTGGCTCACGATCGCCTACGTCACATCGCCGAGCGGCCGGGTGATCCAGCGCCGCTATCAGGGCCTGAGTGTCGCGCAGTACGAAGCGCTCGCCGGCCAGGGCGGCAGCGCGGGCGACACGGCCGAGGCGCTCCGCACCGACTCGGGCCGGATCGTGCGGGGGGGCGGCGGCATCGCGCCCGACTCGGCCCTGCCGGCGCCGCCCTCCCTGCCGGGCTGGTTCGTGGCGGCCTCCGATAGCGGCTTCGACGACGCGGTGTCGGACAGCGTGGCGCAGAGCCTCCGGCCCGATGCGGCAGCCCGGGCCGCCTGGACGGGCGATCCGTCGCAGTGGCCCGCCCGCCTGCTGCCCCCGCTCCTCGACCGGGTGCGCCGGCGGCTGGGCGTCGCTGCGCAGCTCGACTCCGCGCAGAGCGCGCGCATCGCGCGTTACATGGCGGCGCGGGCGGCCGAGGTGAGGTGGGGCCCGGACGCCTCGGAGGAGCTGCTCGTCGCCAGCGACCCGGAAATCGCGGCCGCCGTCGCGGTCCTGCGGCGGCCCCAGCCGGGGGCCACGCCGAAGTAGCGGAGACCCTCCCTCGCCGCGGGCCGCTACGGCGTCGGGGCGCCCAGCTCGGCGAGCCGCTGGCGCACCGCGGCGAGGTCGCGATGGCTTCGGGCGGCCAGCGCCACGAAGCGCTGGTATTCCGTCACCGCGCCGTCGTGGTCGCCCGCGAGGCGGAGCGCGTCACCCAGCACCAGATGCGGCTGCGGAACCCACGGCTCGGCCTCCGCCGCGCGCCGCAGCTGCTCCGTCGCCGGCCCGGTCTCGTGTCGCGCCGCGAGCACCGTCCCGAGGAGCAGTCGCGCGGTGTAGTCGTCCGGCTTCAGCTCGATCGCCCGCTGCAGCTCGGTCACCGCCGTCGCGGTGTCCACGGTGCGCATCGCGATGTAGGCCAGGCGGGAGTGGGCCGGATAGAACGAGAGGTCCTCGACCAGCGCCTGCTGGTACGCCTCCCGCGCCGCCGAGTCCCGGCCCTGCAGCTCGTCGATCCGCCCGATCTCGTACTCCCAGAGCACCTTGGAGTCGTACACGTACTTCATCTTCTCCGCGTCGGAGCGGCGGGCGACCGCGAGAGCCGAATCCAGCTCGACGCGGGCGCTGTCCGGTTGTCCCAGCAGGAACAGGGCCCGCGCGCGCCAGGCCCGCAGGTCGGAGTCCTTCCGGTGATGGCGCTCCTCGCCGGCCCAGTAGTCCGCCGCCTGGCGGTATTCGCCCCGCCCGAACGCGAGCCAGGCGCTGGTCGCCGGCCCGAGGGTCCTCAGCGCACTCCGCACGTAGAACTCGACATCGAGGTCGCTGACCTCCTCGCCGTGCTGGCGATAGTCGTCGTGGATCCGGTTCGTGAAGTAGGTCACGATGAGGAGCTCGTCCAGCTGCTGCGGAAAGAAGGGGTCCAGCGTCAGCGCCCTGACCTCGAGCGAGTCGATGCGCCGCACGTCCGCCGACTGCAGCGTCCGGCGGTCGTCCTCGATGTAGCCGCTGAGTACGTACCGATCCGCCAGCAGCAGCGCGATCCGCTCGGCGTAGTAGGCCACCGCGGCGTCCGGAGAGAGCCGGTGCGTCCAGTAGAACGCCGCCGCCGCGGTTTCGGGGTCGTCGTGCACGCGCGCCATCCCGAGTTGGTAGTACGCGTAGGCGTCGCACGTGTCGCTGCCGGACGGCAGGGCTGGACGGCGTGGCATTTTCCCGGGACCGTTGCCCTGGGCGGCGAGCGGCGTCGCGGACGCGACGAGGAGACAGAAGGCGACTGGCAGGATACGCATAGGGCGACGCTCTCCGTGGGACCGGGACGACCTGACGACGCTCTCCGCGGGCCCCGAATAGCTGGCGGACAGGCGTTAGGCGGGCGTCACTTGCGCCGGTGCGGATCTCGGAATCGTGGAATCGGAATTGCCGCCGCGCACCCGGGGTCGCGAGTGCCAGACCTTCCACTGTCGGCCCCCGTTGCCGTTTGCCGCGGCACGTGGCCGACCAGAGCCCGGAAGAGCCCCGCGTCGCGACCGCTCGCCGGGGCCGCGGCGCCGGCGGTGCCGGGACGCGCGACCTCCCGGGAGGACGGTTCCGCTCCGGCGTCTTGCGGCGTTGGCGCGGGGCGCTCATAGCTAGTGGTGGCGGCCGGCTCGATCCCGCCGGCGGCCACCTCCGCAAGCCGCGAGGATCGCATGGGATTGGTCGAGCGGTCGGCGTTTCGGGGTCTCGTGGTGCTGCTCGCCGTCGGAGCAGCCCGGGACGCTCTCGCCCAGCAGCGTTCCGACGTGGTGCGAGGGTCCGTGCTTTCCGGCGGCGCGGGCGTTCCCTTCGCGGTGGTGTCGCTCGAGCCCGAGCGCGGCCGGCAGTTTACCGACGACAGCGGGGCGTTCCGCTTCACCGGCGTCCCTCCGGGCGGCTACCGGCTTCTGGTGCGGCAGATCGGCTTCCACCCGTTCGACTCGACGGTCGTCAAGGTCGCCGGCGTTCCCCTGGCGCTCTCGATCGCGATGAAGCCGCTGGTGGTGGAGCTGGCGACCATCACCGTCACGACCTCGCGCGCGTGCACGGCACCGGGGCCGCCCGACTCCGCGGCCGCGCCGCAGCTGCTGGCGCTGCTGCAGCAGATCCGGGAGAACGCGGAACGGTACGCGTTCCTGGCCGATTCGTACCCGTTCCGCTACCGGATGTCGCGCAAGTTCGCCGACTACGACCAGATGGGCCGCGTCGCGTCTGCGTCCGCCGACGTGGTGCAGCTCGTCAGCCGCAATCGGGTGCGGTATCGGCCCGGCTACGTGGTGAAGACGGGTGCCGGCCCGAACGACAGCCTGATGCCGCGCATCGTGCTGCCGACCCTCTCCGATTTCGGCGACAGCGCGTTCCAGGCCGTCCACTGTTTCTACTACGCGGGCACGGTGGACCGCGACGGCGGGCGCTACGTCCGGTTCGACTACGTCCCCACCGAGGCCCTGCGCACGCCGGACATCGAGGGCGAGGTCTACCTCGACGCGCTCACGTACCAGCTGCGCATCGCCACCGTCCGGCTCACCCGCGTCGCGCGCGCACTGTCGGGGCTGCAGTCCGCGAGCTCGACCATCACCTTCGCCGAGCTGTATCCCAACGTCCTCATCCCACGGCGGGTGGAGGGCGTGCTGGTGCCGGAGCCGCGCTTCGACGTCCGCACGCCCATCGTCCGCTACACGGAGACCCAGGAGCTGCTCGACGTCCACTTCGAGCGCCCGCTGCCGGGGACCCGGCCGCCGGGGCCGTAGCCGGCCCGGCCCGGCCGCGCGCGCCGGCGACGAGTGGATTGCGTGACCAGAGGCCTCCGCGCACAATTGTGTGCGACCCGGGAGGTCTCGAGATGAACGGACGCACGGCGGTTACCCTCGCGCTCGCCCTCACGCTCGCCGTCGCAACCGTCGCGCGGGCCCAGGACGGGCGCTACGTGTTCCTCGGCAACTACCGCGCGATGGAGCGCGTGAAGGGCGGCGTGGTGGCGCGCGCCGAGAACGGCGCGGTGCGGATCGAGCAGGTGGCGGACGTCGGGTTCCGCATCCGCTACTCGTTCACCGGCGCCTTCGACACGGCCGCCTCCTGGGCGACGCTGCCCGACAGCATCGTGCTCGCCGACCCCGCGATCCGCGAGACGGCCGAGGCGCTCACGGTCCGCGGCGCGGTGCTCGTGGCCACGCTCCGCAAGCATCCCCTGCGCCTCTCCATCGCCGACACCGCCGGCCACGAGCTGTTTTCCGAGTCGCTCGGCGCCGGACACCAGGGTGGGCGCGTCACGCACATCGTCGCCCGCCCCTCCGGCGGCCACTACTTCGGCATCGGCGAGGAGCCGTTCCCGCTCGACCGCACCGGACAGATCCTCACGATGTGGAACACCGACGCGGGCTATCACGCCGGCCAGACGACCCCGATCTACTCCTCCATTCCCTTCTATATCGCGGTGAACGCGGGCCGCGCATACGGCGTGTTCTACGACGATTCGTACAAGAGCGAGTTCGACTTCGGCGCCAGGCTGCGCAGCCACGTCGGCTTCACCGCTGACGGTGGCGAGCTGCGCTTCTACGTGTTCCCCGGGCCCGCGGTCGAGTCGGTGCTCGCCGAGTATACGCGGCTCACCGGCCGCACCCCCCTCCCGCCGGAGTGGGCGCTCGGTTTCCAGCAGAGCCGCTGGGGCTACGTCCCCGACAGCGAGCTGTACCGGATCACGCACGAGTTCCGCAGCCGCGGCATCCCGTGCGACGTGCTGTACCTCGACATCGACTACATGGACGGGTACCGCCTGTTCACCTGGAGCCCGCAGCGCTTTCCCGACCCGCGGCGCATGCTGGCGGACCTGCGGCGCGAGGGGATGAAGGTCACGACGATCGTGGACGTCGGCGTGAAGGTGGACAGCGCCTACGACGTGTACCGGCAGCTGCTGGCCTCGGGCGACTACGTGACCTGGCCCGACGGCTCCCCGTACGTGGGCGACGTGTGGCCCGGCAAGACCATCTTCCCCGACTTCAGCCGGCAGGCCACGCGTACCTGGTGGGGGGAGATGGACAACCGGCTGTGGTCGGCCGGCATCGCGGGCATCTGGAACGACATGAACGAGCCGGCCAACTTCTTCGGCGGCACGCTGCCCGACGTCACGCTGTTCGGCAAGGGCGAGCACGAGGGCAGCCACCTCGAGTACCACAACCTCTACGGGTTGCTCGAGGCCCGGGCCACGTACGAAGGCTGGCGCCGCCTCCAGCCCGATCACCGGCCGTTCATCGTCACGCGCGCGGGCTTCTCCGGCCTGCAGCGCTACACCAGCATCTGGACCGGTGACAACTCCGCCGACTGGGAGCATCTGCAGCTCGCCGTCGGCATGACGCTCGGCCTCGGCATCAGCGGCGTGCCGTTCGCCGGCGCCGACATCGGCGGCTTCGCGGGCTCACCGTCCGCCGAGCTGTTCTCGCGCTTCCTCGAGGCGGCGACCTTCTTCCCGTTCTACCGCACGCACAACGAGTTCTCGGCGCCGGCCCGCGAGCCGTGGGCGTTCGGCCCGGTGCACACCGCGGCCAACCGCGAGATGATCCGGCTGCGTTACCGCCTGCTGCCGCAGCTCTACACGGCGTTCTACCAGCACGGCCGGGACGGCCGTCCGGTGGCGCGCCCGCTGGTGTGGGAGTTCCAGGGCGACACCGCCGTCTACGGCATCAACGACGAGTTCACCTTCGGCGACCACCTGCTGGTGGCCCCCGTCACCCGCGAGGGCCAGGATACGCGCCCGGTCTACCTGCCCGCGGGCCGCTGGTTCCGCTACCCCTTCGACTCGGTGTACGACGGCGGGCACGCCTACGCGGTCAGCGCCCCGCGCGTCGACCCGTGGGCGCGCGACGACTCCAACTTCGTCAAGAGCGTGCCGCTGTTCGTCCAGGCGGGCGCCGTGATCCCGATGCAGGCGGTCGAGCAGTACGTGGGTGAGCGGCACATGGACACGCTGGAGCTGCACGTGTGGGACGGGGGCTCCGGGACCAGCGAGCTGTACGAGGACGCCGGCGAGGGCTTCGCCTACCGGCAGGGCGCCTTCCGGCTCAGCCGGTTCCAGACCACCGCCGACGGCCCGACGCTGCGCCTCGCGATCGCGCAGACGGGCAGCTACGCCGGCGCGGCGTCCAGCTTCGAGGTGGTGGTGCACGGGCTCGCCGCGGCGCCGAAGAGCGTGACCGTGGACGGCCGCGCCGCGCAGGCCGCGTGGGACGCGGGGCGCAAGCTTGCGACGCTCGACGTGCCCGCCACGTCCAAGGAGATCAGAATAGACCGCTGAGAGCTCAGGTCAGTTGCCAGACGGCAAGGAGGAAGTGGTTACCAGCTACGAGTGAGCGGAGGCCAGCCCAGTTGGCAGTACCTGCAACTGGTCTGCCCTCTTGGGTCTGGCAACGGGCAACCACTTCAGTCCTTACCGTCTGGCAACTACCCTGAAGTCTGCCGTTGCTGATTACTTTTCTCTCACCGATGTCAAGACCGCCCGTCAACAAGTGGCTCGTCGCAGGCACGGTCATGATCGGCACGATCATGGCCGTGCTCGACTCGAGCATCATCAACGTCGCGCTGCCCGAGATGAGCGGTACCCTCGGCGCGACCATCGAGGAGATCACCTGGGTCGTCACCGGCTACATCCTCGCCCAGGTCATCATCATGCCGATCTGCGCCCTGCTGTCGCAGCGCTACGGGCGCAAGAACTTCTACCTCGTGTCGATCGTCGCCTTCACCGCCGCGTCGATGGCGTGCGGCATCGCCCGCTCGATGCCGGTGATGGTGTTCTTCCGGGCCCTGCAGGGGCTCGGCAGCGGGGTGCTCATCACGGTCTCGCAGGCCATTCTGCGCGAGACCTTCCCGCCCGAGGAGCAGGGCACGGCGATGGGGCTCTACGGGTTCGGCATCGTGCTGGCGCCGGCCTTCGGCCCCACCCTCGGCGGCTGGATCACCGACCAGTGGTCCTGGCCGTGGGTGTTCTACATCAACGTCCCGATCGGCGTCGTGGCCGTCCTGCTGGTGCAGCGGTTCGTCGAGGACCCGCCCTACCTGGTGCGCTCCCGGGGCCGGATCGACCTCCCGGGCCTGGCGCTCATGACCGCCGGCCTCGGCGCCCTGCAGCTGATGCTCGAGAAGGGCCAGGACGAGAACTGGTTCGAATCGGCCTTCATCGTGTGGCTGGCGGTGATCGCGGTGGTGGGCCTCGCGCTGTTCGTGTGGCGCGAGCTCCGCTGCGAACGTCCGGCGGTGGAGCTCGGCCTGTTCCGGAACGTCCCGTTCGCCTCCGCGACCGCGCTGGGGGGCGTGCTGGGGATGGGGCTGTACGGCGCGCTGTTCCTGCTGCCCCTGTTCCTCCAACAGCTGCTCGGCTTCCCGGCGGAGAAGTCCGGGATCGCCATGATGCCGCGCGGCCTCGCGATGGCGGTCCTGATGCCCGTCGTCGGCCTGCTCTACAACCGTCTCGGACCGCGCGTCCTGGTGGGCACCGGGCTGGCGATCAGCGCCTTCTCGTTCTGGGACCTGGCCCACCTCACCGGGGAGACGGGCGCGTGGGACATCCTCCTGCCGCAGATGTGGCAGGGCGTGGGGTTCAGCCTGCTGTTCGTGGCGCTGAGCACCGCGGCGCTCGCGACGATCCCGAAGACCAAGATGACCGCGGCCGCAGGCCTCTACAACGTGGTGCGGCAGGTGCTGGGGAGCGTCGGCATCGCGCTCACCGCCACCGAGCTGACCCGCGGCGCGGCGGTCTACCACGACCGGCTGGCCGAGCACGTCACCATCTACGGCCCGGCCACCCAGGCCTGGCTGCGCGCGCTGACCGGGGGGATGATGCGGCGCGGGTCCGACGCGGCGACCGCCGGCCGCGAGGCGCTGCGGATCCTGGATCTCGACGTGACGCGGCAGGCGACCGTGCTCGCCTACAACCACGTCCTGCTGCTCGTGGCCGCCCTGTTCCTGGCGTCCTTCCCGCTCGTCCTGATGGTGCGCGGGCACCGCGACGCGAAGGTGGAGATCGCGGGTGAGTAGCCGCCGGCCCGCGGCGGGTGCCCGTGGCGGGCGCCCCGCCGCGGGAAGGCGGCGCTACGTGGTGTCGGGCGCCTCCACGATGGCCGAGGCCACGCCGACGCGGCGCCACGCGAAGTACACCGGGATCCCGATCACCACGATGATCAGGCCGGGCCACGTGTACAGCGGGCTCTCGAACAGCAGGTCCACCATCACCGCGCCCATCAGCGCCATGTACAGCGCCGGCATCCACGGGTAGCCCAGCACCCGGTAGGGTCGCGGCGTGTCGGCGCGGATCCGCCGCAGGCGGAACATCGCGATGACGGTGAGGAAGTAGAACAGCACCACCGCGAAGATCACGTAGTTGAGCAGGTCCGAGTACGTCCCCGACAGGCACAGGAGGCCGGTCCACGCGCCCTGGGCCCACAGCGCGGCCCGCGGCGTGCGGTGCACCGGGTCCACGTTGCCCGCGCGCCGGAAGAACAGCCCGTCGTGGCTCATGGCGAAATACACCCGCGCGCCCGACAGGATCAGCCCGTTCTTGCAGCCGAAGGTCGAGATCATGATGGCGATGGCCATGATCGCGACGCCGGCCTGCCCGAAGATGACCTGGGCCGCGACCGTGCCGACCCGGTCCTGCGGCGCCCCCTGGATGGCGCCGAGCGGAAGCACGTTCAGGTAGGCGACGTTGGCCAGCACGTACAGCGCGCCGACGATGAGCGTCCCCGCGGCGAGCGCGAGCGGCAGGTTGCGGCGCGGGTTCTGCACCTCCGCGGCCGCGAATGCCACGTTGTTCCACGCGTCGGACGAGAACAGCGAGCCGACCATCGCCGCCCCGAGCACCGGCAGCAGCGCGAGGGAGAAGGGCGCGGCGCCCCAGAAGTGCCCGGCGCCGAAGTTGGCCGCGATGGCCCCGGCGTTCCGGCCGATGGTGAGGCCCAGGACGACGAGTCCCGCCAGCGCCAGCACCTTGGTCGCGGTGAACACGGTCTGGATCCACGCCGCGGTGCGGACGCCCTGGACGTTCACCCAGGTGAGGAACAGCACCACGACGATCCCGATCAGCCGTTGCCACGAGACGCCGATCTCGATCGCCTCGGGGTGCGCGGTCGGGTGCCCGAACAGGGCGAACAGGGCGTCGCCCGGCGCCGGAATGTGGCCCAGCGAGAGCCAGATGTCGGGTGTCACGGCGGGCACCAGCACGCCGAGGAACCGCGCGAACGCGACCGCGACGGCGGCGATCGTGCCGGTCTGGATCACCAGGAACAACGTCCACCCGTACAGGAAGCCCCACAGCGGCGACAGGCCCTCGCGCAGGTACACGTACTGGCCGCCCGCCCGCGGGTACATCGCGGCCAGCTCGCCCTGGGTGAGCGCGCCCATCACGGTGGCCACGGCGGTCACCGCCCACACCGTGAGCAGCAGGCCGGGCGTCCCGACGCGGCGCGCGATGTCGGCCGACACGATGAAGATGCCGGAGCCGATCATCGACCCGACGACCAGGGCGACGGCCGCGGTGGGGCTGATGCCGCGCACGAGCGTGGTGGTGGCGTTGCCGGGCTGCGTCACGGGGTGCGTCTCGCGGATCGGAGGAACGGCAATGCTAGCGTCGCGGGCGCCGCCCCGTCAACGCCGCGCGGGCCGCCGGTTCCCGCGCCCGGGCCGGGGCCCGCGCCGCGCGCGCCTTGGGCAGCAGTGCCAGCGCCAGCACCTCGTCTGTCGTCTCCACCAGGTGGATCTTGAGGCCGCGCTGGATGCTCTCCGGCACGTCCCGGAGGTCGGGCTGGTTCGCCGCCGGGATGATCGCCGTCCGGATGCGCCCGCGCACCGCCGCGCCGAGCTTCTCCCGCAGCCCGCCGATGGCGAGGACGCGGCCGGTCAGCGTGATCTCGCCGGTCATCGCGAGGTCGGAGCGCACCGCGCGCCCGGTGAACAGGCTCGCCAGCACCACCGCGATGGTGACACCGGCCGACGGCCCGTCCTTCGGGATGGCGCCCTCCGGGAAGTGGACGTGCACGTCCTTTTCGTTGAACCGGCGGCGCGGGACCCCGAGATCGTCCGCCCGGCTGCGGACCCACGACAGCGCCGCCTGCACCGACTCCATCATCACCGAGCCGAGCTGGCCCGTGACTTGGAACTGGCCGGTGCCGGGCATGGCGATCGCTTCGACCGGCAGGAGATCGCCGCCGGTGGCCGTCCAGGCGAGGCCGTTCGCGACGCCGACCGCGGGCACCGCCTGCGCGCGCTCGTCCACGTACCACGGCTGGCCGAGCACCTCGTCGATCAGCTTGGCGTCCACCGTCCACGGCCCCGCCGCGCCCGCCGCCTTGCGGGTCGCGACGTGCCGGAGCAGCGCGGCGAGGTCGCGCTTGAGGCCCCGCACCCCCGCCTCGCGGGCGTACCCGAGCACCAGCAGCGTGAGGCAGTCGTCGTCGATCGCGATCTCCGCCTGGCCCAGCCCGTGCTCGGGCAGCAGCTCGGGCAGCAGGAACTTGCGGGCGATCGCCACCTTCTCCTCCGGCGTGTAGCCCGGAATCTCGATGACCTCCATCCGGTCCAGCAGCGGCTCCGGGATCTGCGGCTCGGCGTTGGCGGTCGCGATGAACAGCACGTGCGACAGGTCGAACGGGACGTTGAGGTAGTGGTCCACGAAGGCGACGTTCTGTTCGGGGTCGAGCACCTCGAGCAGCGCCGCCGACGGGCTCCCGTGCCCGGGCCGGTCGGCGCCGAGCTTGTCGATCTCGTCGATCATCAGCACGGGGTTCATGGCCCCGGCGCGGCTCACCTCCTGCACGATCTTGCCGGGCATCGCGCCCACGTAGGTGCGCCGGTGGCCGCGAATCACCGCCTCGTCGTCGACGCCCCCCAGGCTCATCCGCCCGAACGGCCGCCCCATCGCGTCGGCGATCGCGCGCCCCAGCGACGTCTTCCCCACGCCGGGCGGCCCGACGAAGCACAGGATCGGCGGCCGCGCCTCGGGCGCGAGCCGGCGCACCGCGAGGTACTCGACGATGCGCTGCTTCGCCTCCTCGAGGGCGAGGTGCCCGAGATCCAGGACGGCGCGCACCGCCGACGGGTCGGGGTGCCGCTCCTCCACCTCGACCCCCCACGGCAGGGCGAGGATCCAGTCCACGTAGGTGCGCGACACCTGGTACTCGGCCGACGCGGGCGTGAGCCGGCCGAGCCGGTCGACCTCGCGCATCGCCTCGGCGCGGGCGGTCTCCGGCATCTTCAGCCCCTCGAGCCGCGCCTTGAGCTCCCGGGCCTCGCGGAGGGCGTCGTCCTCCCCCAGCTCCGCGCGGATCGCCTCGAGCTGCTGCCGCAGCAGGTACTCGCGCCGCCCGCGCTCCACCTGCAGGGTCGTCAGCCGGTCCACCTCCCGCTGCAC
Source organism: Gemmatimonadales bacterium (assembly GCA_035502185.1). Classification (NCBI taxonomy): domain Bacteria; kingdom Pseudomonadati; phylum Gemmatimonadota; class Gemmatimonadia; order Gemmatimonadales; species Gemmatimonadales bacterium. The sequence goes on along the minus strand of DATJUT010000101.1, from coordinate 86,953 downwards.
CTCGGCGCGCTCGACCGCCGCGGCCAGGAAGTCCGCCAGCAGGTCGAGGCGCACCGCCGCCGCGGGCTCCGCCACGATCCGGTCGCGCTGCACCAGCGAGAAGGGCAGCTGCTGCGCCACGAGGTCCGCGAAGTGGCTCGCGTCCTCCACGTTGGCCCGCAGGTTCTCGACCAGGTCCGCGTTCACCGCCGGGTCCAGCGCCGCCAGCGTCTCGGCCAGCCGCAGCACCGCGCCGATGCGCTGGTCCAGCTCCGGCCGCGACTCCTCCAGCGGCGGCACCGGGACGACCTCCGCCACCGGCCACGGCCCGTCGGTCGAGACCCCCGCGATGCGCACCCGGCGCTTGCCCTGGAAGGTGACCTGCACCGCCTCGTCGGCGAGGTTCATCCGGTCCAGCACCCCGGCGGCCACGCCGATCTTCCCGACGAACGCCGCCGGCGCGGCGCCGGCCGCGTCGCCGCGCACGATCACCACCACGCTCTGCGCGCGCGACAGCGAGCGGATGGCCGCGACGTTGGTGCCGCTGGTGACCTGCACCGCGGCCACGCCCAGCGGGAAGACGTGGGTCGACCGCAGCGCCACCAGCGGCGCGTGGCGCGGCACGTCCCACGCCCTGAGGTCGTCCCGGGTGGTGGTCAGCAGATCGTCAGTCATCGCGCGGATGCGCCGGGGGCGCGGGCAGGTTCGGCGTGGCTAGTCCGCCGTCCGGGTCGCGGCGAGCATCTCCCGCATCCGCCGCGCCAGGCTCTCGATCTCGCGGAGACCCTCGACCGTCTCGGCGTCGAGCGTGGCCTCGTTCAACAGCAGCAGCTGCGCCTCGGCGAGGATCGCGGCCAGCGGGTTCGAGAGATCGTGCCGCAGCTTGCGGATGACGTCGGATTCCGGGGCCGGCATCGCGGGCGCTACGTCGCCAGCGAGCGGTAGAGGTCGCGAAGGTGGTGCTCCCGGAGGTCGCGCACCGCCTGCCACAGGTCCTGCTCCGAAGTGGCGCAGAAGATCTCGGCGGTGACCCGCTCGTCGATCGCGCCGCTCTCGAAGAAGTGCAGCCGGCCGCGCCAGATGCCGTCTTCGCTCCTGCGCACGCCGAGCTGGACGCCGATGGCGACCCCCTCGTAGCGGATGGGGGCCAGGTCGTGCAACACCGGCTCGGTGGGATCGGGGGCGCTGGGGCGCGGCTGTGGCAGCGGCATCGGAGGCTCCGAAGCGTGAGGGGGCGTCCGAACCCGGACCTGAACCGCCGGAAGGTCCGAGTTTGAAGCAATATAACGAGTTACGAGACCCACGCAATATTCCGGAACCGGAGATCGCCGGCCCGCCGGCCCCGGCCGCCCGACGAGCGCGCGCGTCCGGCGCGCGCCGCTCTTGACCACCCTATCTCGCTGCTCTATAATCAGTTGCTCGCAAACCAACCCCACTACCGCACTGCTTTCTGGGCTGGCCGCGCTGCCGGCCTCGCGCTTCCACACTGTGAGGGTTCACCGGGCAGAGGGCTGAGCCCTCCGCCTCCCGCACCACACCCGGAGTCTCCATCCCGTGGACATCGCCGAACTCAAGAAGAAGTCCGTCGCGGAGCTGCACGCGATGGCGGAAGAGCTGAACATCACCAACTACTCGGGCCTCAGGAAGCAGGACCTGATCTTCCGGATCGAGCAGAACCTGCTCGACTCCGACACGGTCCTGCGCGGCGAGGGGGTGCTGGAGATCCTCCCGGAGGGCTACGGGTTCCTCCGCAGCCAGGACTGGAACTACCTGTACGGCCCCGACGACATCTACGTCTCCCCCAGCCAGATCAAGCGCTTCGACCTCCGCACCGGCGACACGATCCTCGGCCAGGTCCGGCCGCCCAAGGAGGGCGAGCGCTACCTCGCCCTGCTCAAGGTCGAGACGGTCAACGGCGACGAGCCGGAGAAGGCCAAGCACCGCATCGCGTTCGACAACCTGCGCCCGCGCTACCCCGACGAGCGGCTGCGCCTCGAGCGCAAGGACAACGACCTCTCGATGCGGGTGATCGACATGCTGGCGCCGATCGGCAAGGGTCAGCGGGCGCTGATCAGCTCGCCGCCCAAGGCCGGCAAGACGATCCTGCTGCAGAAGCTGGCGAACTCCATCACCGAGAATCATCCCGAGTGCGTCCTCATCGTGCTGCTGATCGACGAGCGGCCCGAGGAAGTGACGGACATGGAGGAGAACGTGAAGGCCGAGGTGATCTCCTCGACCTTCGACGAGCCGGCCGACCGGCACGTGCAGGTCTCGGACATGGTGCTGGAGAAGGCCAAGCGGCTGGTGGAGTCCGGCAAGGACGTGGTGATCCTGCTGGACTCGATCACGCGCCTGGCACGGGCCCACAACGTGGTGGTCCCGCACTCGGGCAAGATCCTCTCCGGCGGCGTGGACGCCAACGCCCTGCACAAGCCCAAGCGGTTCTTCGGGGCCGCACGCAACATCGAGGGCGGCGGGTCGCTCACCATCGTCGGCACCGCGCTGATCGAGACCGGCAGCCGGATGGACGAGGTGATCTTCGAGGAGTTCAAGGGCACCGGCAACATGGAGCTGGTGCTGGACCGCAAGATCAGCGAGCGGCGGATCTGGCCCGCGATCGACGTGCAGAAGAGCGCCACCCGGAAGGAAGAGCTGCTGCTGCCGCCCGACGAGCTGAACCGGATGTACCTGCTGCGGAAGTTCCTGGCCGACATGCCGCCGGTCGAGGCCATCGAGTTCCTGATCGAGCGGATGAAGCGGACCAAGAACAACAAGGAATTCTTCGCGACGATGGCCCAGGGGTAGCCCCGGTGTCGCCCGGAGAGTCGCGGCCGGCGGGAGACGGGGATCCGGGGGGCGGACGCGTGCTGGCCGTGGACTGGGGCCGCAGGCGTTTCGGCCTCGCCCTCTCCGATCCGACCCGGCTCATCGCCCAACCCCTCGTCACCCTGACCCGCCGCGCCAACCACCGCGCTCCCGTCGCCGACATCGTCGACCTCGCCCGGCGCCACCAGGTCACGCTGGTGGTGGTGGGCCTGCCGCTCGACCCGGACGGCGCCGAGGGCGACGCCGCACGCGCGGCGCGCGAGGTGGGCGAGGCCGTGACGCGCCGCTCCGGCGTGCCCGTGACCTACTGGGACGAGCGGCTCTCGACCGCCGCGGCCCTGCGCTCGGCCCGCGCGGCGGGCGTCAAGGACCGGGATTCGCGCGAGCGGATCGACCAGATGGCCGCGGTGGCCATCCTCCAGCACTTCCTCGACGCGCAGCGGCACACCCGGATGCCCGCGACGGACGCGTGAGGACCCCGCCGGCTCCCGGCCACGTCCCCGGGCGGGCCGGCCGCCGCGGCCCCGGCGCGGCCTCGCGCCTCGCGCTGTGCCTGCTGCTGGCCGCCTGCGGGCCCGCGGCCAACGCCCCGCACGACCGCATCATCGTGCCCAAGCGGGCCTCCCTGAGAACGGTGGCCGAATCGCTCGCCGCCCACCGCATCATCGCCTCGCCGGGCCGCTTCCTGCTCCAGGCCCGCCTGCTCGCGCTGTTCGTGGGCCAGTACCGCGGCCTCGACCGCCACCTGCGGCCCGGACGCTACGACTTCCCCGTCGGCGAGCGGACGCGCACCATTCTCGGCGCCATGATCACGGGCCGCACCGACGACGACCTGTTCACCGTGCCCGAGGGCTACACCATCCGCGAGATGGCCGAGGCGGCGGCGCAGCGGCTCGGGATGGACACCGCCGCCTTCCTGGCGGCCACGCGGGATCCCGCGCTGCGGGCCTCGCTCGGCATCCCGCCGAACGATCCCACCCTGGAGGGCTACCTCTTCCCGGAGACGTACCGGGTGGTGTTCGGCGCCTCGGCCGAGCAGCTGGTCGCCCAGATGGTGCAGCAGTTCGCGTCGCAGTGGGACACCGCCTGGGACGCTCGTGCCCGGCAGCTGGGACTCACCCGGCACCAGGTCGTCACGCTCGCAAGCATCGTCGAGGCGGAGGCGCGGCGCCACTTCGAGCGCCAGCTGATCGCCGGCGTCTACTACAACCGGCTCACGCGCAGGCACCCGATGAAGCTGGAGGCCGACCCCACGGTCATCTACGCGCTCGGCCGCCACGTCAACCGGGTGTTGCTCCGGGATCTCCAGGTGCGGTCCCCGTACAACACCTACCTCCACACGGGACTGCCGCCCGGGCCGATCGACTCGCCCGGTCGCGCCAGCATCCTCGCGGTGCTGTGGCCCGCCAAGCACGACTTCCTGTTCTTCGTGGCGCGTCCCGACGGGACCCACATGTTCAGCGCGACCGCCGCACAACACGCCGATTCGGTGCGCGTCGCCCGCCAGCTGCGCGCCGCCGCCATCGCCGCGAGAGCGGAGAGCCTGAGGGTCGCGCGGCACGACAGCATCGCGGCGATCCGCGCCGCCCAGCAGCTGCGCCGGCTGCCGCCGCCCGTCGCCGGCGGGCCGGCCAGATTGGACAGCGCCGCGACGCACCCGCCCCTCCCGTGAGCGCGCCGCCGCTGGCGGACGCGCTGCGCCTGGTCGTGATCCTCGACGTCGGGGTCGGCAAGGGCCGCGACCTCGCGGCGATCGGCGCACGTGCCGCCGAGGGCGGCGCGACGATGCTCCAGGTGCGAGCGAAGGACGCCCCGGCCCGCGACCTCGCAGACCTGGTCCACCGGGTGATGCGAGCCGCCCCCCTGCCGGTCGTGGTGAACGACCGGCTCGACGTCGCCCTCGCCACCGGCGCGGCCGGCTGCCACCTGGGACAGGACGACCTCCCGATCGACGCGGCGCTCGCCCTGGCGCCCGCCGGCTTCTGGCTCGGCGGCTCGGCCGGCACCCCGGAGGAGGCGGTGCGCGCGGCGGCCGCCGGCGCCCACTACCTGGGCATCGGCGCGGTCGCCCCGACCGCCAGCAAGGCGGACGCCGGTGCGTCCATCGGGGTGGATGGGTTCCGCCGGATCCACGCCGCCGCGCCCGGCGTCCCGGCGGTCGCGATCGGCGGCGTCACCGCGGCGCTGGTGCCGGCGCTGGTGGCCGCCGGAGCCGGCGGCGTCGCAGTGATCAGGGCCGTCCTCGACGCCCCGGACCCGGCGCGCGCTGCGCGCGACCTGCGGGCCGCCCTCGGCCGATGACTTCCCACACGACGCTGGTCGTCGCTCCCCGCGGCGTGGGGCGCCTGCGGGCCGGCCACCCCTGGATCTTCCGCTCCGACGTTCGCGAGGCCGACTCCGCGGAGCCCGGGCTCGCCAGACTCGTGGACGAGCGCGGCAAGGGCCTCGGCACCGCGCTGTTCTCGCCGGCCTCGGAGATTCGCGCCCGCTGGCTCGCCCCCGAAGGCACCACCGTGGCCGGCTCCTGGTGGGCGGCGATGATCGCCGCGGCGGCGGAGCGCCGCGGGGACACCGGCGACGGTGCGTTCCGGGTGGTGCACGCCGAGGGCGACGGGCTCCCGTCGTTGATCGTGGACCGCTACGGCGACTGCGCGGTGGCGCAGCTCCTCTCGGCGGGCCTCGACGCCGTGCGGGACGACGTGATCGCCGCCATCCGCGAGGTGCTCGCGCCGAGCGGCCTGCTGCTGCGGAACGACGCCGCCGTGCGGGAGCGCGAGCGGCTGCCCAGGGAGACCACGCTCGCCTTCGGGGAGGTGCCCCAGGAGATCGAGATCACCGAGGCGCCCGGCGTCCGCTTTCTCGCCGCGCCGTGGACCGGCCAGAAGACGGGGGCGTTCCTCGACCAGCGCGACAACCGGCGGCTCGTGGGCTCGCTGGCCCGCGGACGATGCCTCGACGCCTTCGCGTACCACGGCGGGTTCGCGCTCCACCTGGCGGCGGGCGGCGCGCGGGAAGTCGTCGCCGTCGAGATCTCGGCCGATGCGGTGGGCCGGATCGCCCGCAACGCCGCGCTGAACGGGCTCGCGTCGGTGCGCACCGTCGAGGCGAACGCGTTCGACTGGCTGAAGGAGACCGCGGCAGCCGGCGAGCGCTTCGACGTCGTGGTGCTCGACCCACCGGCCTTCGCCCGCGACCGTCGCTCGCTGCCCCGCGCCCTCTCCGGCTACAAGGAAGTGAACCTCCGGGCGATGCAACTGCTCGCACCCGGCGGGCTGCTGTTCACCGCCTCGTGCTCGCACCACGTGCACCGCGGCGATTTCTTCGCGATGCTCGCCGACGCCGCTGCCGACAGCGGCCGCCGCCTGCAGCTGCTCGAGATCCGCGGCGCCGCGGCCGACCACCCCGAGATCGTGACGATCCCCGAGACGGGTTACCTCAAGGCCGCCCTGCTGCGCGCCGCGGACTAGGTCCCGGTCCGGGAACCGCGCCGCCGCCGCGGCGCCGCGCCCGCTAGCGCGCCACCCGCTCCACGAACGCCGCCACCAGCGGCACCAGCTCCGGCACCAGCGGCAGCGACGGGTCGTTGTAGGTGACGAGCTGCGCCGCGCGGTCGCGCGTGGCGATGTGCACGAACAGGTGGTTGGCCTCGGGCAGGATGTGCACCTCGGCTGCCGGCTGCGCCGCCCGCAGCGCCTCCGCGTCCCGCACGCTGACCTGGATGTCCGTGGCGCCCTGCACCACCAGCAGCGGCACCGGGAGCCGCCGGGCTTCAGCGGCCGGATCCACCGCGCTTTCGGTCTGGATGAACCGGCGGACCGACGGATGCAGCAGGCTGCGGAGGTCGGCCGGCACCTCCGGCATCGGGCCGGAGCCCAGGAACAGCGCCATCAGGCTGTCGTAAGCCGCGAGCCGGGCGCCGTCGAGCTGCTGCGCCATCTGCTCGTGCAGCACCACGGTGAAGCGCCGGCCCATCCCCGCGAGCATCACCACGCCCGCCACCGGCGCGCCGGCGTTGGCCGCGCGCTCGGCCAGCAGCGCACCCTCGCTGTGCCCGATCAGCACCACCCTGGAGAAGCGGGGGTCTGCCGCCAGCGCCCGGGCGCCCGCCACCGCGTCGTCGGTGAAGTCGTCGAAGGCCACCATCGAGCGATCACCGGTGAACGGCGAAGCCCCGATGCCGCGCTTGTCGTAGCGCACGCTCGCGATGCCCTGCTGGGCCAGCGCCCACGCGAGCTTCTTGTACACGTCCATGTGGAAGCCGAGCTGCGAATTCCCGTCGCGGTCGGTCGGTCCGGAGCCGGCGATGATCAGCGCGACGGGGATCCGGCCCGGCGCCTGCGCCGGCCGCGCCAGCGTGCCGGCGAGCGGCTGCGGTCCGTCGCTCCAGGCGTACGGCTCCTCCGCCACCCCGGCGGGCGGCGGGGTGGGCGCGTGCACCACCAGCGGGTGCGAGGCCGAGACACTGTCCGCGCTCACCCGGCGGATCACCAGGGCCTGGCTCGGGACCGCCGCGGTGTCGATGTCGCCGTCCGCGGTCAGCGCGAGCTCCACCTCCGTCTCCCGGCCGCCGGCCAGCGACGTGGCCGTCACGCGGCCCGAACGCCGCGCCAGGGTGACCTCGATGGCCATCGCGTTGTCCACTAGGAAGGTGTGCAGCGTCAGCGTCGCGTCTCCCGCCGGCAGCCGGCGGGCCATCGCCGCCATGTGGCTCCACAGCAGGTTCTGCATCACCGCGCGCGGGCGGTCGAGCGCCCGCGAGCCCCCGGCCGCGTGCCCCTCGGCCGACCAGCGGACCGAATCGCCGAAGGTCACGTGCACGACCTGCTGCTCGGCGCCGGTGGCGAGAGCGTAGACCCGGAGGTCGTAGGACAGCGGCTCGAACGCGGCGTCGTACACGGTCCGCGTCACGATCCGGTGCCCCGCCACGGGCACGTCCACCGTCGCGTCCAGGATCCTGCCGCTCCAGCGGTACGCCTCGGCGGCGATCTCCTGCCCGTTCGCCGTGGTCCGGTAGGCGCCCGTCTGCGCGAGCAGGTCGAGAGGGAGGGCCGTCACGGCGACGGTCGCGACCAACCATTCGGCGATGCGCACGATGCCATCCTTTTGGTATGCGGTCCGCTCAGGTCACGGCGGGCTGATCCCGAGACGCTCGAGAAACGCGCCCACGTGCTTCTCAGTCACGAACCAGCTGCCCAGCGCCGGCCGCGTCGTGCCGTGCCAGTCGGAGCCGCCCGTCACCACGAGGCCGGCGGCGCGCGCCGCCTGCTCGAGCTGCACCGAGCCGTGCGGGTCCAGCGCCGGCCGCAGCGCCTCGACGCCGGCGAGCCCGCGCTCGGCGAGCGCGGGGAAGTGTCGCGCATCCTCGAGCGCGGGATGCGCCCACACCGGGCACCCGCCGGCGGCGACGACCGTGCCGATGGCGGCGGCGACGTCCGGGCCACGGCTCGGCACCCAGCCGGGAGCGCCGTCCCCGATGAACCGCGCGAACGCGTCGGAGATGGACCCGGCGTGGCCGCGGCGCACCAGCGCGCGCGCCAGGTGGAGGCGGCCGACGGAGACGCACTCGGGCCCGGTCGTGACGTCGGCGACGGCCATCCGCACCCCGAGCGCCGCGAGACGCTCGACCAGCGCGGCGATGCGCTCGCGCCGAGCCCCGGCCGCCCGCGCGGAGAGCGCGGCGATGCCCGGGTCCCCGGGGCGGAAGCCGTACCCCAACAGGTGCAGCTCCCGCCCGTCCCTCAGGCAGGTGATCTCGATCGCCGCCAGGACCGCCACGCCGGAGCCCGCCGCCGCGGCCCGCGCCGGCCCGACCCCGGCGTCGGTGTCGTGGTCGGCCAGCGCGATCATCCCGAGTCCCGCCCGCTGCGCCGCGCCGACCACCGCGGCCGGCGCGAGCGTCCCGTCGGAACAGGTCGAATGAACGTGGAGATCCAGGTGCATCTCGGCCGCTGCCTCCGTGAAACGCAACCTACGGAGCACCGGAAACGCCAACAAGGGAGTTGACAGCGGGGAAGGCGATCCTCAGCTTGCCCGCATGGCAGTGGCCGGCGCCCCCGGGCGCGACCGCACGGCTTCCATCCAGCGCGTGTTCTTCGGCCTTCTCGCCGCCAATCTGGTGGTCGTGGGGGTCAAGGCCACCATCGGCATCCGGGCCGGCTCCCTCTCCGTCATCAGCGACGCCATCCACTCCTCGGTGGACGCCCTCAACAACATGGTGTTCGTGGTGCTGATGCGGTATGCCGGTGCCGAGGCGGACGCCAACCACCCGTACGGGCACGGCAAGTTCGAGGTGCTCGGCGCCCTGAGCATCGTCATCTTTCTCGCGATCGCGTCGTTCGAGCTGCTCAAGAGCGCGCTCGCCCGGCTCGTGTCCCAGGCGCCGCCACCGGTTCTGACCGGGATTGACCTCGGATTGCTGGCCGGCACGCTGGTGGTGAACCTCTGGGTCGCCTGGCTCGAGGCCCGCAAGGGGCACGAGTTCTCGAGCGACCTGCTGCTGGCCGACGCCGCCCACACCCGGGTGGACGTGATGATCACGACCGGCGTGATCGCCGGCAGCGTGCTGTCGCGCGCCGGCATCCGCCACGTGGACCCGATCGTGACGCTCGTGGTCGTGCTCATGATCGGGCGCGTCGCCTACCAGATCCTGCGCCGCGGCGTCCCGGTGCTCGTGGACCAGGCCGCCCAGGCGCCCGAGGCGGTGCGCCGCTCCGCCGAGGGCGTGGAGGGAGTCCGCTCCGCGTACGACATCCGCTCGCGCCTGGCCGCCGGGGTCGCCCTGGCCGAGCTCACCATCCGGGTCTCGGGCCGCCTGTCCGTGGACGACGCGCACGACATCGCCGACGCGGTCGAGCACCAGCTCAAGGACGACCTCAAGCTCGACCGCGTCGTCGTGCACATCGAGCCGGCCTGAGCGCCGTGGAACGAGCCGCCCGCGCACCGCGCAGCCTCCGCTCGGAGTACGAGGAGTTCATTGAGCAGCGCATCGAGGAGTACAAGGACGGCCTGCCGCGGGCGTCCATCCTCGGCATCGGCGACGAGGCGGTGCAGGAGCTGACCCGCACCGAGCAGTACCAGCTCACCGAGGTTCTGCTCCAGGAGCAGGTGGATACCATCATCCGCCGGCGCCTCAGGCTGCCGTCCTACCGCCGCTGGCGCGAGCGCCACCTGGCCCTGCGGGCCGCACAGGTGGAGCCCTCGCACTGGGGGCTCGCCCCGCACGACCCGGTCGTCGCGCTGGCCGAGCGCATCGGGGACCGGGACCGGGTCGTGGTGGTCGGCGCGGCCGACGGCGCCTGCGCCTTGTTCCTCGCCGCGCGCGGCGCGACCGTCCTGGTCGCGGACCCCGACCTCGCCGGCATCGAGGGGCTCGAGAACCGCGCCATGGCCGAGCAGCTCGGCAGCCGCATCGAGTGTCTCGTCGCGCCGCTCGAGTCGTGGACGCCGGACGGCGCGATCGAGGGGTGCGTGATCGAAACGACGGCGCTCGCCGCGCTCGCGGCCGGCGACCGCGCGGACCTCATCCGCCGGCTCAAGGCCGTCACCGCCCCGGGGGCCCACCACGCGGTGATGCCCGCCGTCGGCGCCGGGGCCAAGGCCCCGCCGGTCTCGAGTGACGCCCTCCGCTCCCTGTACGCCGACTGGACCATCGCGCGCGCGCAGCCACCGGCGCCGAGTGCGCGCCGCCCGCGCAACGTCGGCTTCCTGGCCTCCCACCCGGGCCTCAATCCGAGTCAGAGTGAAACGATGGACTCAGTGTCAGACTGACACACAATCCGACATTCGCTTGCTGGCTTTACGCGTAATTCCTTCGCCGATAACGACTTCCGTAACTCGAGCGTCAGGCACGAGGAATGCCTTAGCAACAGCGGGCGGGCTTGGTCCGCGCGGTGGTCGTTCCTATCGTGAGGCGGGCGTCGAATGGCGACAGCGATCTTGGCGGCGACGGAGCCGGTGGGCATCGTGATCCGGGACGGGGCGGACGTGCACCGCGCACCGCGCATCCTGATGTGGTTCTGGGCCGACGAAGAAGAGGCGAACGACGTGGAGGAGTGGCGGGAGCGGAACTAGTCCGCTCGCGCTCCACCGACCATCCGGGGTCCGGCGGTTGCCGGGCCCCGTTTCGTTTCCGGTCGGATCACAGGCCCAGCTCCGCCTTGGCTTCGGGGGGCAGCCAGCGTCGTGCCCGCCCGATGGGGATGGCGAAGCCGAGCGGGAGCGAGCCACTCTCGCCGCCGGGCGCCGCGAAGGCGCCGTAGTGGATGCCGATGACGGCGCCCGCGGCGTCGAACACCGGACTGCCGGACGAGCCGGCGTCGGTGGAGCCGGCGAACTGGATCCACTCGCTGGTGGCCTTGGCGATGACGCCCGCGAACATCGTGGTCCGGACGAAACCGTTGGGATCGAAGGCCAGTTGCGTGCCGCGCGGGAAGCCGATCAGCGCCGCGGCCGCGCCCTGGCGCACGCCGCGACCCGCCCAATCGACGGCGCGGACCACCGCCCCGTGGTACCCCCTGATCTTCACCACGGCGATGTCCTGATCGGGCACGTCGCTGGTGGCGACGACGTCCGCCAGGAGCGGCGTCCGGGTGTCCGCCATCACGACCTCGATGGCCCGCGGCCGACCCCGGCTCGAGTCCCGCACCACGTGTCCGTTGGTCAGCAGGTAGCCCGAGGGCGTGATCACGAAGCCGCTGCCCATCACCGAGTCGAACGGATAGCGGGCGATCACCATGCCCACCGCGGCCTGGTTCTCCTCCGAGACCCGCGAGAAGTCCGCCACGGTGGTCGGGCCGAGCGCGCCGCCGGCGCGCTGCTCCGCGCCGCTCAGCTGGGCCTCAAGGCTCTCGACGACGGCGCGCGGGACGCTCGAGCTCCGGGCGACCTGGAGATCGTGCCGGAGCCGCATGATGACCGAGTCGGCGCGCAGCTGCGACTCGCTCGCCGCCTGCAGCTGGGCGGCGAACGCCCGCTCGGCGCTGGCGAGCCGCTCATCCGCCTCGGCGCGCTCCCGCGACGCCGAGCGGTAGACCAGCAGCACCGCAAGCACCAGCGCGGCGACGACGACGGCGGTCGCCACCTTGAGCGCGGCCGACGATTCCCGGGCCAGCTGCCGGGCGAGCGAGCGGGCGAACACCGCCGCCCGCGCGCTGTGCGCCGTCCCGGCCTCGCCGCGGGCCGCCTGGACGATGCCCCCCAGCGTCTTGGCCGGCTGCAGCTGCGGCCGGTATTCGGCGCCCTGCCCCTCCGGGAGGGTGGTGGTGCCGAGGACGCGCACCTCGAACAGCGGGCCGTGCCAGCCGAGCATGATGCGGTCGCCCAGCTTCAGCATCGCCGGCCCGCGGACCCGCTGCCCGTTGACGTAGGTCCCGTTGCGGCTGTGGAGGTCGGTGACCGTCGCGGCCCCGGCCTCGTCGAACGCGACCGTCGCGTGCCGCTTCGAGACCACCGTGTCGGCCACGGTCCGGAGCGGGATGGTGCAGGTGGCGGCGCGGCCGAGCAGGATCTCGGCGCCCAGGGCCACGAGGTCTTCCCCGCCCGCGACCCGGCGCAGCTTGAGAACGGGCGGCGCCGCGTCCGCCGCGCGCTCGACCCGGGTGCGCACGGGCTCGCCCGGCACGGTCGCGCGCAGCGCCGGCCCGCGCTGCCCGAGCGTGAACCGGTCCCCGGAGCGCAGCGGTTCGGCCGCGGCCATCCGCCGGCCGTTGAGCCAGGTGCCGTTGGTGCTGCCCAGGTCTTCCAGCCACCACGACCCGTCCGCGTCGCGCCACACGCGGGCGTGGACCGCGCTGACGACGTCGTCGTCGGGATCGAAGCTGAGCTCCAGGGTCGGGTCGCGGCCGAGTCGCGCGGAGGGGCCGTCCACCGCCAGGTCGCGGTTGCGCTGCTCGTGGTGGAGGATCACGGCGGCGCAATATACGGAAATGCGCGGGGCCGGCAAAATCGCCGGCCCCTGTGCATCCAAGCAGAAACTACTTCTTCTTCTTGGACTTCTTCGCCGTCTTCTTGGCGGCCTTCTTCTTCTTCATCGCCATACAGCCTCCTCGAAATGGTGAAACATTCCGGCGGCCCGAAGTGGCCGACGGTCAGACACCATGATCAGCGCTGTAGGTGGTGGAAGAGCGGAGGTCGGAGGAGACATCGCGCGAGCCGACAAGGGACGCCGCGACCGGCGCCAGACGCGCGATCGACATTGCGATGTCGAGAGATTTTGGGGCTAATTCCAAACAGGTTTCTCCATCAGTGCGCAAACCCTTAAGCGCCAATATATAAGAGTCCTTCGGACGCGCAATAGGTTGGAGCGACGATTTTGCCGGTTCCCCTCCTCCGGTGTACAATGCCCGTGACCCTTCCAAGCGCGTCGATGATCACGCTGACGGTGGATGGCCGGCCGGTGCACGTGGCCGAAGACACGACGATCCTCGAGGCCGCGCGGTCCCTCGGCATCGAGATCCCGACGCTGTGCTGGTACCCGACGCTGCCGGTCGTCGGCTCGTGCCGGATCTGCCTGGTGAGCGTCGAAGGCGCGCCCAAGCTCGTCGCCGCGTGCGCCACCGCCGCCCAGAGCGGCATGGTGGTCGGCACGGAGACGCCGGCCGCCGTCGCCAACCGCCGCAGCGTGCTCGACCTCCTGCTCCAGCGCTACCCCACCGACCGCCTGATCGGCGACGGCGAGCACCCGAACGAGTTCGAGCGGCTGGTCCGCCGCTACGGCGTGCGCCCGCGGCCACAGCGCGAGCACGCCCTCGGCCTCCGGCACGGCGACGAGCGCCCCGGCGACCCGATGATCCGGCACGACATGAGCACCTGCATCCTGTGCACGCGCTGCGTCCGGGCGTGCGCCGACATCCAGGTGGTGGGCGTGCTGGACGTGGCGCAGCGCGGCGAGCACGCCGAGATCGTCGTGGGCGGCGACGGCGATCCCGACCACGCGGCCTGCACCTGGTGCGGCGAGTGCGTGCGGGTCTGCCCCACCGGGGCGATCCACGAGGTGCTGCCGGCCGAGAAGTTCACGGCCCGCCAGATCGCGGAGCCGGACCGGGTCGTCCGGTCGGTCTGCCCCTACTGTGGCGTCGGGTGCCAGGTGGACCTCCACGTGGCCGACGAGCAGGTGGTCCGGGTCACCAGCCCGTGGATCGAGGAGGACACCCCCAACCTCGGCTCCACCTGCGTGAAGGGCCGGTTCGGCTACGACTTCCCCCAGCACCGCGACCGCCTCACCGCGCCGCTGATCCGCCGCGGCTGGACGAAGCGCGGGGACCGGTGGGTGTGGGAGGGCGCCGCGTCGGGCGTGCGCCGCCGGGGCCCGTGGCTCACGATCGAGGCCGAGGGTGCTCGCGCCAAGGCCCGGCCGCCGGTGCGCTCGGTCGGCAAGTCGCTCGGCGAGATCGCCCGCGCCCCGCGGGGCGCGGAGGACGTGCGCGACCGGGTGGCGACCCCGGCCGACTGGTACGAGCCGTTCCGCGAGGCGACCTGGGACGAGGCCCTGGAGCTGGCCGCCCAGGAGCTGGTGCGGCTCCACCGCGAGCGCGGCCCCGAGGCGCTGGCCGTCTTCTGCTCGGCCAAGTGCACCAACGAGGAGAACTACGTCCTGCAGCGGATCTTCCGCGGCCGGTTCGGCACCAACAACGTGGACCACTGCACCCGGCTGTGCCACTCGTCGTCGGTGGCGGCGATGCAGCGCGCGCTCAGCACGTCCGCCGCCTCGGGCTCGATGCGCGAGGTGGAGCACGAGGCCGACGTCATCTTCGTCGCCGGCGCCAACGTGACCGAGGCGCACCCCGTCTTCGGCGCCGCCCTGAAGCGCGCCCAGCGGCGCGGCGCCACGCTCATCGTGGCCGAGCCCCGCGGGATCGAGCTGGCGCGCCGGGCGGACATCCACCTGCAGCTCCTGCCGGGCACCGACGTGGTGCTCTTCAACGCGATGCTGCGCCACATCGTGGCGAGCGGGCTCCACGACCGGGACTTCATCGGCCGGCGCACCCACGGCTTCGAGGCGGTCTCGGCCGCGGTGCAGCCCTACACGCTGGAGCGGGCGGAGGCCATCACCGGGGTGAAGGCCGCGGACATCGCGCGGGCGGCCGAGGCGTACGCGCGGGGGCCGCGGACCTCGACCCTGTGGGCGATGGGCCTCACCCAGCACTCGACCGGGACCGACATCGTCACCGCCCTCCTCAACCTCATCCTCGCCACCGGGATGATCGGGCGGTGGGGCGCCGCGATGATCCCGATCCGCGGCCAGAACAACGTGCAGGGCGCGTCCGACGTCGGCGGGATCCCGATGTCGTACACCGACTACCAGCCGGTCAACGACCCCGCGGTCCGCCACCGGTTCGCCGCCGCCTGGGGCGTCGGGGACGAGGCGCTGTCCCTCACGCCGGGCCTCAAGGTCACGGAGATCGTCGGCGCCGAGTCGCCGGTGGCGGGCATGTACATCTTCGGGGAGAACCCCGTCATCTCCGACCCCAACGTCGCCCACGCGGAGGACTGGTTCCTCGGGCTCGAGTTCCTGGCCGTCCAGGACCTGTTCCTCACCGAGACGGCCCGCTTCGCCGACGTGGTGCTGCCCGGCACCTCGTTCGCCGAGAAGGAGGGGACCTTCGTCAACACCGAGCGCCGCATCCAGCGGGTGCGCAGGGCGTGCACGCCGCCCGGTCGGGCCCGCGCCGATCTCGACATCCTGCTCGAGCTGTCGGAGCGGGTGGGGTTCCGGACGCCGTTCCGGGACGCCGAGAGCGTGATGCGGGAGATCGCGTCGGTCACGCCGTCGTGGGCCGGCGTGACCTATGGACGCCTCGACATGGCCGGCCTCCAGTACCCGGTCCCCGACGCCGCGAGTCCGGGCACCGACTATCTGTTCGGCGACCGGTTCCCCACCGCCGACGGGCGCGGGACGATGGTCGCCGTGGAATACCTGCCGCCCGCCGAGCTGCCGGACGACGAGTACCCGTTCGTCATGAATACCGGGCGGCAGCTCTACCACTGGCACACCGGGACGATGACGCGCCGCTCCAAGGGGCTCGACTCGCGCGAGCCGGTGCCGACCATCGAGCTGAATCCGGCCGACGCCGCCGCCCTCGGCGTCCGCGACGGCCAGGAAGTGCGCGTGACCTCGCGGCGCAGCTCGATGGTGATCGCCGCGCGCCTCTCGGACCGGGTGCGGCCCCGGCAGGTGTTCGTGCCGTTCCACTTCCGCGAGGCGGCCGCCAACCTGCTCACCAACACCGTGCTCGACCCCTATGCCAAGATCCCGGAGTTCAAGGTGACCGCCGTGCGGGTCGAGCCGCGGGACTAGCGGTGGACCTCGGCCTCAGGGACCGGGCGGCCCTGGTGTGCGGCTCGTCGGCGGGCCTGGGACGCGCGGTCGCGCAGCGGCTGGCGGCCGAGGGCACGCGGGTCGCCGTGAACGGCCGCGACGCCGCGAAGGCCGAGGGCGCGGCCGCGGGCATCCGGGCAGACACGGGCGGGGAGGCGGTCGCGTTCGCCGCCGACGTGAGCGACCCCCGGGCCGCGGAGACCCTGGTCCGCGCCGTCGCCGCGCGGTTCGGCCGGCTCGACGTCCTGGTGTGCAACGCGGGTGGCCCGCCGGCCACGACCTTCGCCGAGGCCCCGCCCGACGCCTGGCAACGCGCGCTCGACCTCAACCTCATGTCCACGGTGCACCTGTGCCGCGCCGCCGTGCCGCTGATGGCGCAGCGACACTGGGGCCGGATCGTCTGCATGACGTCGTTCGCCGCCCGCCAGCCGATGCCGAACCTCATCCTGTCCACCACGGCTCGGGCCGCCGTGTTCGGCTTCGCCAAGTCCCTCGCCGACGAGGTGGCGGGCCACGGCATTCTGGTCACGACCGTCCTTCCCGGCTGGTTCCGCACCGATCGGGTCACCGATCTCGCGGCCGACCGGGCCCGGCGCGAAGGCTCCACCCCCGAAGCGATCCTGAGCCGGCAGGTCGCCGCCATCCCCGTGGGTCGGATGGGCGACCCGGACGAGCTCGCATCCGCCGTCGCGTTTCTCGCTTCGGAGCGCGCGTCCTATATTACCGGCGCAGTTCTTGCCGTGGACGGTGGCTACCTCCGCAGTATTGTCTAACCTCCTTCTGCGTTCCGAGGAGTCATGAAAGCGATCGTCAAGGCGGCCGCCGGGCCGGGTCTCGTCGTTCGCGATGTCCCGAAGCCGACCTGCGGACCGTCGGACATCCTGATCCGCGTGCACCACGCCGGTGTCTGCGGCACCGACCTCCACATCTACGACTGGAATCCGTGGGCCCAGGGCCGCTGCAAGCCGCCGTTCACGGTCGGGCACGAGTTCGCGGGCGAGATCGTCGAGGTCGGCAGCGACGTGCACGACGATTTCAAGAAGGGCCAGCTGGTCACGGCGGAAGGCCACATCATCTGCGGCCACTGCCTGCAGTGCCGGACCGGCAACGGCCACGTGTGCAAGCGCACCTCGATCATCGGCGTGGACCGCAACGGGTGCTTCGCCGAGTACATCGTCATGCCTTCGAGCAACGTGATGCTCCTGGACGGCATCCCCACCGAAATCGGCGGCATCATGGACCCGATGGGGAACGCGTTCCACACCGTGCTGAGCACCGAGGTGTCGGGCAGCGTCGTGCTGATCCTGGGCTGCGGCCCGATCGGCTGCTTCGCGGTCGGCATCGCGAAGGCCGCCGGCGCCGCCGCCGTGATCGCGGTGGACGTGAATCCGAAGCGGCTCGAGCTGGCGCGGAAGATGGGCGCGACCCGGGTGCTGAACCCGAAGACCGACGACGTGGAGGCCGCGGTGCTCGAGCTGTCGAAGGGCGACGGCGCCGACCTGGTGTGCGAGATGTCGGGCGCGCCGAGCGCGCTGCACACCGGCTTCAAGGTGGTGCGCTACGGCGGGCGGGTGCACCTGCTCGGCATCCCGGACGGCGACGTGCCGATCGACTTCGCCAACGAGATCGTGTTCAAGGGGATCACCATCTACGGCGTCATCGGCCGCAAGATGTACGAGACCTGGCATCTCATGCAGCGCTTCCTGCGCTCGGGGCAATTCGATCCCCGTCCGACCATCACCCATCGCTTCCCGCTCGAAAAGATCGACGAGGCGATCGCCGCCATCCGCAGTGGCGACGCCGGCAAGGTGATCCTCGACATCGGATAAGGAGCCCATGACCGGATCCGCCTTCACCGCCCGCCTCCAGGCGGAGCTCGACGAGTTCAAGCGCACCGGGGTCTACAAGCGCCTCAACCACCTCGACGCGCCGCAGGGCGCGCGCACGGTGATGGAGGGACGCGGCGACGTCGTGATCCTCTCGTCCAACAACTACCTCGGGCTGTGCAACCATCCCGAGGTGGTCGCCGCGGGCAAGGCGGGGCTCGATCGCTACGGCGCCGGCACCGGGTCGGTGCGGTTCATCTGCGGGACCTTCACCGTCCACCGCGAGCTGGAGGCGGCGCTGGCCGATCTGGTGGGCCTCGAGGCCGCGCTCAGCTACGTGTCGTGCTGGAACGCGAACGAAGGCCTCTGCGCCACCATCCTCGGCGAGAACGACGCGGTCATCTCCGACCAGCTCAACCACGCCTCCATCATTGATTCGGTGCGTCTCGCCCGCCAGATCACCAAGTGCCAGTCGCTGGTCTACCGGCACTCGGACATGGCGGATCTCCGGGAGAAGCTCGAGGCGGCCAGGGGCGCGCGCACCCGGCTGATCTTCACCGACGGCGTGTTCTCGATGGAAGGCGACGTGGCGAAGCTCGCCGACATCTGCGAGCTGGCGCGCCGCTACGACGCGGTGGTGGCCGTGGACGACTCGCACGCGACCGGGGTGCTGGGGGCGACGGGACGCGGCACGGCGGAGGCGGCCGGCCTGCCGGGGCAGGTGGACGTGATCACCAGCACGCTCGGCAAGGCGCTGGGGGGAGCGGCCGGAGGGTTCACCGCCTCCTCGGCGGCGCTGTGCGACTACCTCACCCAGCGCTCACGGCCGCAGCTGTTCTCCAACGCGCTGCCGCCCACGGTCGCGGCCAGCGCGCTGGCCGCGGTGCGCGTGCTGCGCGCGCATCCGGAGCTGGTGACGCGCCTGCACGAGAATGCGCGCTGGTTCCGCGGGGCGCTGCGCGAGGCGGGTTTCCAGCCGCTCGAAGGCGAGACGCCGATCATCCCGGTGATTCTCGGCGAGACGGCGCTCGCCATCCGGATGAGCGACGCGCTGCTGGAGGAGGGCGTGTTCGTCACCGGGTTCGGCTACCCGGTCGTGCCCCAGGGCCAGGCGCGGGTGCGCTGCCAGGTGTCCGCGGCCCATACGCGGGAGCACCTGGAACAGGCGCTGGCGGCGTTCAAGAAGGTCGGCCGGCAGCTGGGCGTCGTCCGGTAGCGCCGCCCGGCGGCGCGTCCGCCGCGCCGACGGGGGGTGGAACGAGGCGCCGGACGGCTCCGGCTCTCGCCTTTTTCCCCCCGGTTTCCTATCTTGAGCCCTTGGTCCGCCGACCCGTCACAGAGGAAGCCATGACGCGACACCGCTCGCTGGCGATCGCCGCCCTGCTGATGCTCGCCTCGGTTGCGCCCCTCGCGGCGCAGATCCAGGACTGGCAATACCAGTGGTACTGGGGGGCCAAGGGCGGCTTGATCAACTACTCGCTGCCGTCCGGCAAGGTCAACCACCCGCAGGTCGGCGGGGAGTGGCTCATCACGGCGCGGCGCACCGCCCTGTACGTGGCGTATTCCACCTCGTTCACCAAGGACGGCGACACCTTCACCACCTCCACCGGCACCACCGTGCCGGTCGTGTTCGACGCGATGCAGCGCATCCAGGTGGCCATTCTCGTGCTGCCGTGGAACGGCCCGGTGCAGCCCTACGTCGGCGGCGGCTTCGTGATCGAGACGCTCAGCAACGCGGCGGTCAACAGCACCACGCCCACCACCGTCCAGAACCAGTTCGTGGATCAGAACTCGTCCGGGGGCTTCGCGCTGGCGATGGGCGGCGTCCAGATCCGGGTCGGCAAGCTGGCGGTGTTCGGCCAGGCGCAGTTCAGCCCGCAGGGCCGCGGCTTCATGCTGCCCAATGGCTCGGCGTCGTTCGAGGCCGGCGTCCGGTACGCCTTCCTCGGCTCGCGCGAGTCGGGGACCTCGGCCTTCCAGCACTGAGCCGGCGCTCCGGGCAGCGAGCGGCCAGCCGGTGACCGGCTGGCCGCTCGTGTTTCCGGGCCGTGATGCCGAGCGGCTGCGGCTACCGGGCAGGACTCACGAACGGGTTGTCGCGGATCCAGAAGCGGAGCTTCCAGTCCGTCGCCACGCGGATGCCGACGCGCGGACCCGCGGCCACTCGGCGCGGCGGCACCGGCGGGCCGGCGGCGATCCACAGCGGCCGCGCCGAGAGGCGGTGGCCGTTCAGGCTGCGGTCGATGCCGAGCGCCTGGGTGAGCCGCGCCGGCCCCGAGGCGAGCGCCAGGTCGGGCACGGGGCCGCGGCGCAGCCGCATGGCGGCCAGGCCGCGCAGCGGCTCGACGGCACGCAGCAGGACCGCCGCCGGGTAGCCCTCCCGCTCGGTCACGACGTTCACGCACCAGTGCATGCCGTAGGTGAAGTAGACGTAGGCCAGGCCCGGCGACCCGTACAGCACCTCGTTGCGCGGCGTCCGCCGCCAGCCGGCGGCGTGGCACGCCGGATCGTGGGGCCCGACGTAGGCCTCGGTCTCCACGATGCGCGCGAGGCAGCGCCGGCCTCCGACCGAGGAGACCAGCAGCTGCCCCAGCAGCGCCCGCGCGACGGTCGCGGTGTCCCGCGCGTAGAACGTCGGCGGGAGGGGCCGCGCGCTCACGACTCCGAGGAGGGCTCCTCGGGCTTCTTCCTGGTCCGGCTCCGCCCGCTCGGTCGGCGACCGGCGCCGCCCCGGAGCCGGCGGCGTGCCCGGGTCTTCGACTCCGCCGGCTCGGCCGGCTCGGCCGCCTCGATCTCCACCACGCCCACCAGCGGCACGCCGGCGGCCGGCGCCGGTGCCCGCACCGACCCGCGGCGATACCGGATCCCGCGCGTGTGCCCGGCCGGAGCGGACGCGGCCGGCGGCGCCGGAGCGGTGGTCGCCGGCGGCGCGGCACTCTCCGCCGGCGGCTCGGCCGCCGCGGGCGCACCGCGCCCCCTCCCACGGCCGCGTCGCCCGCCGCGGCCGGCCGGCACCTGAGGCGCCGCCTCTTCGGCCGGCGCCGACGCCGCCTCCGCCCGCAAGGCGACCTCGAAGCCGCGCTCGTCCTTCGACAGGTCCACGATCTCCGCGTCGTGCGCCTGCCGCAGCAGACGCCCGAACCGGGGGCGATGAAACAGCGGATCCTGGCCACCACCGTGCATCGCCGTCATCCGCTCGCGCACGATGTCCTCGTTCACCGTGGTCGGCGCGAACGCTCCGACCTCGCGCAGCGCCCGCTTCAACAGCTCGAACGCCTCCGCGAGGGAGAGCGGCGTACCGGCCGCGGCCCCCGCCGGCGCCTCGGGTGCCGGCTCGGCCGCGGCTCCCCTGCCGCCGCGACGGCCGCGCCGCGAACGCCCGCCGCCCGCCGCCCGCTCGTGCTCGGCGCGCTCCTGCCCGCGGCGCTCGTCGGCTCCCCCGGGGATCGGGGGCAGCGCCCGCTCGCCGCCCGGCGCCGACGCGCCCAGGTCGATCTCGTACTGCCCGTTCTCGAGCTTGGTGGCGGTGAGCAGGCCGCGGCGCTTGGCCTCGTCCACGAACTTCGAGAACCGGCTCATCCCCACGTTCTTCTCGTCGAACGACGGGTCCAGCTCCTGCATCACCTGCTTCAGCCGGTCCGAGCGCATCACGTCGCTGCGCTTCTTCATCTCGAGCACGGCGTCCACCACCAGCTCCCACGGGTCGCGCCGCTTGCCCTCGCTCTCGCCTTCGCGCGCCAGGCCCGCGAGCTCGTTGTACGAGTAGTACTCGTCGCAGTTCTGGATCAGCAGGTCGGAGGCCGACTCGCGGATCCCCACCCCGATCACGTACTTGCCGTACTCCTTCAGCTTGATCACCAGCGAGGAGAAGTCGGAGTCGCCCGAGAGGAGGATGATGGTCCCGATCTCGGGCCGCGTGAAGACCAGCTCCACGGCGTCGATGGCCAGCCGGATGTCGGTGGCGTTCTTCTTGTTGGAGCCGAAGGCCGGCGCGAAGATGAGGTCGATGGACGCTTCCGACAGCGGGACGATGTACTGCGGGTAGCGGCGCCAGTCGGCGTAGGCACGCTGGACCGCCACCTTCCCCCGGATGATGTCCGAGTTCATGAGCTTGCGCAGCTCGACCTGGAGGTCGGAGCGGATGCCCATCGTCACGTTGTCGAAGTCGATCATCAGTGCGGCGTTCGGCGCATGCGCCGGCGGCTGCTTGCTCGCCTGGCGCGGTGGCGGAAAGGTCATGGACTCCTTCAGGAGGCTGTGTGTTCGAGTGCCACCACCTGGGCCAGCTCCCGACGCTTCACCTTCCCGCTCGCCGTCAGCGGGAGCACGTCGAAGAACCGCACCAGGTCGGGCACCTTGTAGTCGGCCATCTGCCGCCGGGCGAACTCGGTGATGTCCTCGCCCCGCAGGATGGCGCCCTCGGTCGGTACGACACAGGCGCACACCGCCTCGCCGAGGACCTCGTGGGGAATGCCCACCACGCAGACCTCCGCGACGCCCGGATGCGCCCGCAACACGTCTTCCACTTCGCGCGGGTAGATGTTGTAGCCACCGCGGATGATCATCTCCTTGCGGCGGCCGACGATCCGCACGTACCCGTCCGCTTCCAGCATCGCCAGGTCGCCGGTGAGGAAGAACCCCTCCGGCGTGAACGACCGTCGCGTCTCGCCCGGCATCCGGTGGTAGCCCGTCATCACGTTCGGGCCCCGCACGGCGAGCTCTCCCACCGCCTCCTCGCCGTGCAGCTCCCCGGTGCCCACGTCCACGATCTTGAGCTCGACCCCGGGCAGCGCCCGCCCCACAGTCTCGGCCCGATGCACCGGGGCATCGCCCGGCCGCGTGATCGTCACCGTCGGCCCGGTCTCGGTCAGGCCGTAAGCGACCTCCACGTCGCAGGTGCGCCGGACCGCCGCCAGCAGGTCGGGAGGCACCGGGCTCCCCGCCACGATGCCGGTCCTCAGCAGCGGCAGGGCGGAGCGCGCGAAGCCGCGCTCCCGCACCAGGAGGTGGAACATCGTGGGCACGCCGTGACACACAGTCACCCGCTCCCGCGCCATCAGCGCGACCGCCGCGGCCGGGTCGAACCGCTCGTCGAGCACCAGGCCCGCACCCGCCGCGACGGCCCCGGCGGCGACGCTGGTGCCGAAGATCGTGAAGAACGGCACCGCCGCCAGCACCACGTCCTCGCCCGTGAGTGCGAGCACCTCGTTCACCGCGGCCGCCGTGCCGACCACGTTCCGGTGCGTCAGGCGTACCCCCTTGGGCTTCCCCATGGTGCCCGACGTGTAGAGGATGGCGAACAGCCCGTCCGCGTCCCGCGCCCCCGACGGCGCGGCGAGCCGCCCGCCCCTCGACACGAGGTCCCGATAGGGGAACACCCGGTCGTCGTACCAGTAGTCGCCGCTGCCGACGGCCACGAGGTACTGCACGTCGGGGAGGTCGCCGACCAGCTCGTCGAACAGCTCGACGAAGTCCCGGTCGCCGTAGCTCTCGGCGGTCACCACCACCGACGCCTCGGCATGGCGCAGCTGGTAGGTGAGCTCGTGGTGTCCGAGGCCGGGATTGACGGGAACCAGGACGGCGCCCAGCCGTGCTGCGGCCACCGCCGTCGCCAGCCACTCCGGCCGGTTGGGCAGGCAGACCGCGATGGTGTCACCGGCCTCGATGCCGAGGTCCGCCAACGCCGCGGCGAGGGATTCCGCCTCCCGGCCGAGCTGCGCGTAGCTGTAGCGCCGCTCCCCGGCTACCGCCAGCAGCCGCTCGGGAGCGCGCGCCGCGGCGGCATCGAATACGTCCGCGAGATGTGCCGAACCCAGAAGCGTGCCCCCAATCAAGCCCAACTTTCAATGATACCCATGCCACGACGCGCGGGCCAGTTTCTGTTCCCGGAGAGAGACGTAAGTGGTGAGAGCGAGTACAGTTGCGAGACGCCGGGTTGCGGGTGGTTACGAGTCCTGAGTGAACGGACTGCAGGCCAGTGGGCAGTACCTGACAACTGGTCTCGCCCCTCCCAGCTGCCCACTCACGACCACTCGCAACTCGGCGTCTCGCAACTGTTCTGCCCACCGTCATTTACTCCACTCTTGAGACTGACGGTGCGCAGCCCCACCTTTGGCGCGTGGCCCTCGCCTTCCGTCGCAGCCTCTTCGCGTGGCTCGTCGCGGTCGCGGCGATCCCCGCCGGGGTCGGCGTGGCCGTCTCGCTGCTGGCGCCGCGGATCGCGGCGCCGGTCGGCGGCGTCGCCGCCTGGGACCGCGCCGCGAGCACCTGGCTCGAGGCCCAGCGCGCGCTGGCCCGCCAGCCGCTCACGCCTGCCGCCCGCGCCGCTCTGCGCCACCATGCCGACGACCTGAGCAACTCGCTGACCCTCGCGCGGCGGAGCCAGACCGTTCGGGACACGTTCGCGCGCGCGCTCGCCGGCTTCGCCGCCGCCCTCGCCGCCCTGGTGGCGCTCGGCACCGTCCGTCTCGCCGGCCACCTGTCGCGGCAGCTGTCCCGCCCCATCGACGAGCTGATCGCCTGGACGGGACGCCTGACGCGCGGCGAGCCGCTCCCGGTCGCCCCCCCGGCCAAGGGCGCTCCCGAATTCGACGTGCTGCGCAATGCCTTCCGCGCGATGGCGACGGACCTCGCCGCCGCCCGGGCGCGCGAGGTGGAGGCGGCCCAGCTCCGGGCCTTCCGCGACCTGGCGCGCCAGGTGGCCCACGAGCTGAAGAACCCGCTGACGCCGCTCCGCTTCGCCACCTCGCGCCTCGCCCAGGACGCGCGACCGGACCAGCGGGAGCTGCTCGAGATCGTGGAGGGCGAGAGCGAGCGCATCGAGCAGATGGCGCGCGACTTCGCCACGCTGGGCCGGCTCCCGGAGGGCCCGCCGGCGCCCGTGGACCTCGTCGAGCTGGTGGAGACCCTGGTGAAGGGGACCGTGCCCCCCGAGATCGCCGTCCGGGTGGAGAGCGCGCCGGACCTGCCACTGGTGAGCGCCCACTACGAGCCGCTGCGCCGCGCGCTGCACAACCTCGTCCTCAACGCCTGCGACGCCTGCCGCGATGCCGCGCCCGCCGGGCCCGGGAAGGCGCCGCCGCGAGGCGGCGAGATCACGGTCGCGCTGCGCGCGGCGCCCAACGGTGCGGCCCCGGCCGTCGAGATCGCCGTGCGCGACAACGGCGTCGGGATCCCCGCGGAGCGGCTGGAACGGATCTTCGAGCCCTACTTCACCACCAAGGCGAAGGGCACCGGCCTGGGGCTCGCGCTGGTGCGGCAGACGATCCACGATCACGGCGGCTCGATCGGCGTCACGAGCGAGCCCGGCCGCGGCACCACGTTCACCGTCACGCTGCCGGTGGCGCGCGCGTGACCCGGCACCCCGTGGTGCTCGTGGTGGACGACGAGGCGAACCTCCGGCGGATGCTGTGCGCGGTCCTCGCCTCGGACGGCTACCGCACCGCCGAGGCCGCCTCGGGCACGGATGCGGTCGCCGCCGCGCAGCGCCGGCGCCCCGACGCCGTGTTCCTCGACCTTTCCATGCCCGGCGGCCCCGACGGCCTGGAGACGCTCGAGCGCCTCGGCGCCGAGGTGCCGGGCGTCCCCGTGATCATGATGAGCGGACGCGCGGGGCTCGCCGACGCCGTGCGCGCCACCAAGCTCGGCGCCTACCACTTCCTGGAGAAGCCGCTCGCCCCCGAGGCGGTGCTGCTGACGCTCCACTCGGCCCTCGAGCTGGCCCGCGCCCGCGCCGAAGCCATGGCGCTGCGCGAGGCCCTCGGCCCGACGGCCACGCTGGTGGGCTCGAGTCCGCAGATGACCGAGCTCCGCTCGCTCATCGCCCGCGTCGCCCCCACCGAGGCCCGGGTGCTGGTCTCCGGCGAATCGGGCACCGGCAAGGAGCTGGTGGCCGGCGCCATCCACGCGGCGAGCGCCCGCGCCGACGCGCCGTTCGTCCGCGTGAACTGCGCCGCCATCCCGCGCGAGCTGGTGGAATCGGAGATGTTCGGCCACGAGCGCGGCTCGTTCACCGGGGCGACCGAGCGGCGCCTCGGCCGCTTCGAGCAGGCGGACGGCGGCACCCTGTTCCTCGACGAGGTGGGCGACCTCTCGCCCGAGGCGCAGGCCAAGCTGCTCCGCGCGCTCGAGGGCGGAGAGGTCGAGCGGGTCGGCGGCGACCGGCCGATCCCGGTCGACGTGCGGGTGGTGTCGGCCACCAACAAGGACCTGGAGCGCGCCACCCGGGACGGCCCCTTCCGCGAGGACCTGCTGTACCGGCTCAACGTCTTTCCGATCGTCATCGCCCCGCTGCGCGAGCGGCCCGGCGACATCCCCGAGCTGGTGGCGCACTTCGCCGGCCTGGTGACCCGGCGCATCGGCCGGCCCGCCGTCACCGTGACCGCCGACGCGATGGA
The DNA here is from genome assembly GCA_035502185.1 of Gemmatimonadales bacterium. NCBI lineage: Bacteria > Pseudomonadati > Gemmatimonadota > Gemmatimonadia > Gemmatimonadales > Gemmatimonadales bacterium. The sequence goes on along the minus strand of DATJUT010000101.1, from coordinate 60,611 downwards.
CCGGCTGGTGCGGCATCCGTGGCCGGGCAACGTGCGCGAGCTGGCCAACATCGTCGAGCGGTTGATCATCCTCTCCTCGCGCAGCACGATCGGCGAGGCCGACGTCGCAGCCGCGCTGCCCGCCGGCGACGGCCGGGAGGAGCCGCTCCCGCATCCGGCCGCCATGACGCTGCCCCTGAGCGACGAGCTCGACCGGTTCGAGCGCGTCCTCATCACGCGGGCGCTCTCGGCCGCGGGCGGCAGCGTGGCCGAGGCCGCGCGCACCCTCTCGACCGACCGGGCCAACCTCTATAGAAGGATGAAGCGGCTCGGCATCGAGCCATCGTCCTGACGTGTCGGAACGACACGGGCCGGTGGACCGCGAGGAGACAGCCGCACGAGCGGGCAGCCGGTTGCGGGACGCCAAGTGGTGGGATTCATTTGACTTGAGGTGGGCCGGACTGCGGCATGGGCCGTGCCTTGATGCGGCGCGGCACTCCTGCAGGAGCGTGGCATGAGCAAGGCGGCACTGGCAGCACTGCTGGCCCTCGTGGCGGCGGCACCGGCGCGTGGCCAGGACAGCACCATCAGGATCCGGCCGGCGCAGCCCGGGGCGGCCGCGCGACTCTCGCCGCGGGAGCTGCCGCGCGACGTCGCCGAGGAAGTCATCGGGCTGTTCAACGCCGACAGCACGATCCGCCTCACCGGCTCGACGCGCATCCCCGCGGCGCGGGGCATCGACGGCGACCTCGCGGTCCTCGGCGGACCGGTGGTGGTCGGCGGCCGCATCAGCGGCGCGCTGGTGGTGGTGAACGGCGACGTGATCTTCGAGCCGGGCGCCACGGTCGGCGGCACGGTGCTGGTGGTCGGCGGCGTCGTCCAGGGCGCGGACCAGGCGAGCATCCAGGGCGAGGTCCGCTGGTACCGCGACCCCCTGCGCTACCACCGGCAGGGCGACCAACTGGTGTACGCGCCGGAGCGGGCGTTCCAGCCGCCGCGCTGGATCCAGCAGTACGACTGGGGCCAGGACCAGGCCAACAACACCGGGATCCTCCTGGCGCTCGCGGGGACGTACAACCGCATCGAGGGGTTGCCCATCCTGTTCGGCCCGCGCGCCGACCTGCGGGTCGCCGACCGCGTGCGGTTCCAGGCCGACGCGACAGCGATCGTCCGCACCAGCGACATTTCCCTCGACGGCGACGACATCGGGTACAACGCGCGGGCGGAGTTCGTGCTGGGCGGCGCGGCCCGCAACCTGGGCCTGGGCGTACGGGGCTTCGACGCGGTCGCGCCGGTCGAGGCCTGGCCGCTCAAGGACTTCGAGGTCGGCTGGGCGTCCTTCCTGTTCCACCGCGACTACCGCGACTACTACCGGCGCCACGGCGGGAGCCTGTACGCGACGCTGCGGCTCTCGCCACAGCTGTCGGTCACGGCCGAAGGGCGCGACGAGCGCGAGTCGTCGCTCGAGGCGCGGACGCCCTGGACGCTGTTCCGGAGCGACGAGCCCTGGCGCGTCAATCCCGCCGTCACCGACGGCAAGTACCGCTCGCTGATCACGTCGTTCCGCCTCGACACCCGCAACGACGCGGGCTCGCCGAGCGCCGGCTGGTTCGTCACCGGCGAGTACGAGCTGAGCCACGGCGGCGACGTCACCGGGAGCCTGGGCCCGCGGGCCTGCATCACCGTCCCGTGCGTCGATCCGGCCCTCGCCGACGGCAACCTGGGCTTCGAGCGGATGGCGTTCGACGCGCGCCGCTACCTGCGCCTCTCGCCGACCGGCCGGCTCGACCTGCGCCTGGCCGGGGGCGGCTGGCTGGGCGGCGAGCCGTTGCCGCTCCAGCGGCGTCTGTCGCTGGGCTACCCCGATCCGCTGCCGGGCTACGGCTGGCGCCAGTTCTCGTGCGGCGGCACCGGCGTACTGGGCGACCCGGCGCTGTGCGACCGGGCGATCGTGGCCCAGGCGGAGTTCCGGACCCACCTCGGCTTCGACTTCGGGCCGAAGTGGGCGAGCGACTGGGGCGACGCCCGCGACGAGCACTACGAGCCCTTCCACGTCAGCGGACCCGACCTCGTGGTGTTCGCCGACGCGGGCCGGGCGTGGTCGGTCGCCCGCGACGGGAACGTGGGGCCGGACCAGATTCCCGCCGACAAGCTGCCTTCGCTGAGCTCGCTCCGGACCGACATCGGCCTCGGGCTGGACTTCGGCCCGCTCGGCTTCTACCTGGCCAAGCCGCTCGACCAAGCCAACCGCGCGGTGACCTTCACCGTGCGGATGGGCCGGCGCTTCTAGGAGGGTGAACCGGGCCGCGGGGCTCCTGCTCGCGCTGATCGTGAGCGCCGGCACCGCGGTCCGCGCCCAGGAAGTCCGCGAGCGCGCCCCCCCCGTCCCGCCGCACCTCACCATCACGCTGTCGCGCGACTCGGAGGCGCAACTGCTGCCCCCGGTCGTCCGCGCCGAGCGCCTCCTCGAAGACGGCGTCTTCGATGGGGCCCTGCGGAACGGGTTCTCGGTCCGGTTCCACTTCCGTCTGGAGCTGTGGAGACAGGCGCCGCTGCTCGACCACCTGCAGGGCGAAGTCGAGTGGGACGCGGTCGTCCGCCTCGATCCGCTGTCCGGGGAGTTCGACCTGATCCGCACCGGCGGCGACGTGGCGCATTTCACGGCCATGGATGTGGTGAGCCGGGCCATGGCGAAGGCGTTCACCGTCGAGATGGTGCCCCCGGCCGCGGGGCCCCAGACCCGCTACTACTACCTCGCGACCCTCGACATCACGTCGCTGTCGCAATCGGATCTCGACGAGGTCGAGCGGTGGCTGCGGGGCGACGTCGGGCCGGCCATCTCCAGCCGCGGCGGGCTGGGGGGCGCGCTGGCCGTCGGGGCGCGCCGCCTCCTGATCCGCCTGTCGGGGCTGCCGCACCGCCGCCTGGAGGCGCGGACCCCGACCTTCACCGCGGGCCGCTAGGTCTTGTAGCGCGCGTCGATCGCGCGCCGGATCTCCTCCAGCGACGCGCCGGCCGCGTGCATCTGAACCGCGATCGCCGCCTCGCCCAGGCAGATGTCGCACGACGCCGCGTGCTCGGACTCGTAGCACGTCAGCAGCGAGACGTGGCCCATGTCTTCCTTGCAGTGGCAGTAGCAGTACAGGCCGTCGAACAGCTCGGGCATCGCCCGCGCCGCCTCGTAGGCCCGCACCAGGCGCTCGTCCTCGCCGAACGTCGAGGCCGGCAGCACCCTCGCGCCGGTGATGCCCGGGCGCGGCGTCGGATGATGCCCTCCGCCCGCGCCCCGGGTCGCCACCAGGATCGCCGCCGTCGCGACGACCGCGACGCCGGCCACGAGCCACGGCAGCTTGCTGTTCGCCATCCGACCTCCCACTCCGCCCTCAGGCGTCCAGTGCGTCCGACCGCTCCGCCAGCTCGGAGCCGCGCTCGGGCCGCAGCGTCTCCAGCACCGTGTTGTCGGGCTTCAGCAGCACGATGGTCGGCCGATGCGCCCGCGCCTCCTCGGGCGTCATCTGCGCGTACGCGATGATGATCACGGGGTCGCCCACGTGCACCAGGCGGGCGGCCGCGCCGTTCAGGCACACGGTCCCGGAACGGCGGCCTCCCTCGACCACGTACGTCTCGAACCGCGCGCCGTTCGCCACGTCCACCACCTGTACCCGCTCGAACGGCACGATGCCGGCCGCCTCCATAAGCGCCACGTCGATCGTGATGCTGCCGACGTAGTGGAGGTTGGCTTCGGTCACGGTGGCGCGGTGCAGCTTCGCCTTGCAGAGCGTCAGCAGCAACTCGGTCCTCGCGGGCGGGAACGCCCGCAAGCTAACGACCCGGACCTGCCGCGTGGAAGCGCCGCTCAGGCGGGCGGCTGGCCGGCGCACTCGCGCAGCGCGGCCGCCATCTCGGCCGCCGTCTGCCACCGGTCCCCGGGGTTCTTCGCCAGCGCCCGGGTGACGAGCTTCGCGAGCTTGGGCGGGGTGTCGGCGCGGCGCTTGCGGGCGTCGGGGATCGCACTGCGCATGTGCATCCCGAGCACCAGACGGTCGTCGGAGTGCTCGAAGGGGGGCGCGCCGGTCAGGCACTCGTAGATCACGCACCCCACCGAATACAGGTCGCTGCGATGATCGATCGTCTGCTGCCCCGCGACCTGCTCGGGACTCATGTACGCCGACGTGCCGACCGTGAACCCGGAGCGGGTGAGCCGGGCGCTGCCCACGGCCGACGCGGCCACCGCCTTGGCGATCCCGAAGTCCATCAGCACCGCGCCGGCCGGCGACAGCTTGATGTTCTCGGGCTTGACGTCGCGGTGCACCACGCCGAGGCCGTGCGCGTACGCGAGCGCCTCGAGCACGTCCGAGGTGCCGCGGAGCGTGTCCTCGATCGGGGCCCGCCGCACCCGCTCGAGGTACTGCCGGAGGGTCGGGCCCTCGACGTAGGACATGACGAAGTACACCAGCCAATCCCGCTCGCCGTAGTCCAGGAGCCGGCAGATGCGCGGGTGCTCGATGCGCGAGAGCAGGCTGATCTCCCGGAGGAAGCGCTCGGCCGTCAGCGAGACCGCCAGCTCGGGGTGCAGGACCTTCAGGGCGACCGGCGTGCCGGACCGATCGCGCGCCAGGAAGATGCGCGCGGCGCCGCCGCGGGCGATCTCGCGCTCCACCGCGTAACGATCGCCCAGCGCGCTTTGCACCACGGGCAGCAGGTCGCGAGGCACGGGCACTCCCGGACTTCCCGACGCTAACCTTGCGGGGGCCGAGCCGGGCCGCAAGGTGGGCGGCTTGACATTCCCCCGGCGCGGCCGAGCTTGCCTGGCGTGAGCCCGGCGCGCCGCTTCACCGTCATCCAGCACGTGGCCGCCGAGGGCCCGGGTCTCATCGCGGCCGTGGCCCCCGTGCACGACGTGTCGCTGGACGTCCGGCGGCTCGACCTCGGAGAGCGCCTGCCGTCGGCGCGGGACCTGGACGGCGTCGTGGTGCTCGGCGGTCCCATGGGCGTCTACCAGGACCAGGCCCACCCGCACCTGGCCGACGAGCAGCGCCTGCTCGCCGAAGCCTGCGCACGGGGCCTGCCCGTCCTCGGCGTGTGTCTCGGCGCGCAGCTCGTCGCGGCCGCGCTCGGCGCGCGGGTGTACCCGGGCGCGGCGCCCGAGATCGGCGTCGGGGAGGTCCGGCTCACCCCGGAGGGCAAGCGCGACCCGGTGCTCGGGCCGTCGGGGCCCGCGTTCCAGGCCTTCCACTGGCACGGCGACACCTTCGACCTGCCGCCGGACGCCGCGCACCTCGCCACCAGCGCCGCCTATCCCCACCAGGCGTTCCGCGTCGGCACCCGGACCTACGCGCTGCAGTTCCACGTCGAGCTCGACGCCGGTCTGGCGCGCGACTGGGCGGCGGCGCGCCCGCGCGCGTTCGCGATCGACGAGAAACGGCGCGCGGCCGTCGAACGGACCGGCCGCGGCATCCTCCACCGCTTCTTCAGCGAGGTGCTGCGCTAGGCTAGTGGCCCGCCGAGTCGTGATGGGCCATGCCGTGCCGCATCGGCGCCTTCGCCATCGCGTCCACCTGGCTCCGCTGCGCGTCGGTCAGCAGCGCCCGCGCCTGCGCCGCCGCGCGCAGCATCGCCCACATCGCGTCCCCCATGAGGCGGTGCGCGGCGTCGAAGTGCGCCTTGACCGCGGCCGTGTCGGGGGCCGCCGTGTGCATCACCTGCTCCATCTCCCCGAGGTGCATCCGCGCCTGGCCCGCCGCGGCGTCGTGCGCCGCCTTCGCCGAGTCGCCCAGGCTGGTGAGCAGCGTCACCTCGTCGGCCGTCAGGTGCAGCGCGGTCTTCTGCTTCAACAGGTGCTCGGGCGCGTACGCCATCACGCGCATCACCGGCGCCATCATCGAGTCCATGCCTCGCATCATGTCATCGCGCATCATCCCGCCCGACGCCATGGGGTGGGGAGCCGGATGCTGCTGCGCCGCCAGCGGTGTCGCTGCCGCGGCAAGGAAGATCAGCCACGCCGTCGCTCTCATCGGTTTGCTCCGTCGGAGGAAGTGAGGTCGGAACCGCAGCGCGGGCCAGCTCGGCCCGGCAGGGTCGGGGAGCCGGGCTTCTGCGGCTGACGAGGTTCCAGCTCGGTGGCCGTCCTTCCAGTCCTGCCCGGCCGTACCACCAGCCTCGGAGCCTGCTCCCGCGCAGCTTCTACCCCGGCCCCCTGCCTTTCATCCGCGCCCAGTCGGCATTGACCGCTCGGGCCCGGGCGGACACGCATCGGTACCCCAGCCAACCCTTGTCGCAATCTGTCCACCGCGAGTTTGTGAATTCGGACACAAGAGATTCGCTTACCTGGTTTCAACTGAAGAACTGCATCATAACACGTTCTATTTCAATTGGTTACGGTGCTCCACCACCTGGCATGGCCGATGCCCATACGTCCGTACGACTACCTAGCTCCCGGCACAGCACATACGGGCGCTGGACTCTTGGGGCTGAGCAGCGAACACGTCTGGGAAGCGCGAGGAACCGCCTATGAGACACGCGATCCGCGTCGGACATCTGGTGCTGGGTACGGCGTTCGCCCTTGCGGCAGCCGGGTGCGTGAAGGACAACACCACCTCGCCGTCCGGGGTCAACGCCAAGGATGCCGCCTTCGTCGGGTACAGCAACCCGGACACGAAGCAGACGACGTGCGGCAACTGCCACGTCCTGAAGCAGGCGAGCTGGATCCAGACCGGGCACGCCAACGCCTGGAAGGACCTGCAGGCGAGCGGGCACGCGAACAGCAGCTGCAACAAGTGCCATACCACCAGCGGCGCGACGAACCTCGGTGCCGACACGGCGGGCTTCCCGAGCGCCTCGGCGACCGCGCAGAAGTACTACCAGGACGTGCAGTGCGAGGCCTGTCACGGGCCGGGGCAGCTGCACGTCGCCACCCCGGACGAGACCCAGCCGATTCCCTCGTTCGTTTCGTACGACTCGACCAGGGGCGTCGGTTGCGGTGAGTGCCACAGCGGCCCGCCGCACAACCCGTTCTACGAGGACTGGTCGCGCGGCGCGCACGGGATCATCGAGGCGCCGGCCATTTCGAACACCAGCGGGACCTGCATCCAGTGTCACGAGGGCAAGACCGTGATGCAGCGGTTCGGTGGCAGTGACGTGTACCTCGAGGCGGGGAGCACGACGGCCTACCCGATCGGCTGCACCAGCTGCCACAATCCGCACGGCAGCGCCAACACGCACGAACTGCGGGCGTCCATCACGACCGCGGACACGATGAACCTGTGCATCCAGTGCCACCACCGGCGCTCGGTGCCCGACCTGACGTCGGCCAGCGGCCCGCATTCGCCGCAGGGTCCGACGTTCCTGGGCACGGCCGGGTGGCGGCCGGCCGGCTTCGTGTGGGACTCGACCAGCGTCACGACGCACTCGAATTCCACCGCGAATCCCCAGCTGTGCGCGACCTGCCATCTGGCGACGCTCGACGTGAACGACTCCAAGGGCCAGCTGGCCTGGCACTACACGGGCCACAGCTTCTACGCGATCCCGTGCGTGGACACCGCCGGCATCGACTCCACCAACTCGTGCGACGTCTCCGTGCGCAGCTTCGCCGCGTGCGCGACCAGCGGATGCCACTCGTCCGAGGCCGCGGCGCGCACGGTGTTCCAGGCGACGTCGACCGAGCTGCAGTATCTGGCCGGGATCATCTGGACGGACGTCAACGGCAACGGCAAGATCGACTCGGTCGACACCGGGCTGCTGACCAAGGTGCCGGCCACGGAGTTCAAGACCCGGAGCGCCACGGTCAACAACACCCTGCCGTACACGGTGGCGGAGGGCGGGCGGTTCAACGTGCAGCTGATCACCGCCGACCGCTCGCACGGCGCCCACAACGCGCCGTACCTGCGGGCGCTCCTGATCGCCACCATCCAGGCGGTGCAGGCGCAGTACGCGCTGACCGCGCCGCCGGCCGCCCAAGCCCGGATCGCCGCCGAGGCGGCCCGGCTCGGCGTGAGGATCGCCCAGCGCTGAACCGGGGCGCCGGAGGACAGGGACCGGCGCCGGATTGCACGGCGTTCGATGCCCAGCGAAGCTTAGCGGGTCGGTCCAGCACCAGGGGCCGGCCCGCTTGCCGTGCGGGAACTTCGGGAGAGTGCCCGGGCAGGGATGACGCGATACTACGAGTGGGTCCTGAAGGCGTGGCGGCGGCTGACGCCGGCGTGGCGGATCGGTCTTGCGGCCGGCGTCACGCTGGTGGTGGCCGGAACGTCGGTTGCCGGCTACCGCCAGTGGCACTACATGCAGCACGACAACCGGTTCTGCACGTCGTGCCACCTGATGGTCGATCCGTTCCAGCGCTTCAGCCGGAGCGCTCATGCGAAGCTCGAGTGTCACAATTGCCACGAGGGCAGGATTCCGGAGCAGCTGCATCAGCTGTGGCTGACCGCCGTCGCAAACCCGACCAGCATCGGCCGCCACGCGCGCGTGCCCAACGAGGTCTGCGCCAGGTGCCACGTCACCGGCGACTCCACCAAGTGGAAGATCATCGCCGCCACGGCCGGGCACCGCATCCACCTCGAGTCGAAGGACCCGAGGCTCAAGGGCATGCGATGCGTGGAGTGCCACGGGGTCTCCCTGCACGAGTTCGCCTCGGTGGACCAGACCTGCGGCCGGTCGGGCTGCCACGACCACAACGCGATCCACCTGGGGAAGATGGGGGAGCTGAGCGAGCTGCACTGCACCACGTGCCACAACTTCCTCGCGGAGGCGCGCACCTTCGCGGTGGACTCGCTCGGCAAGCCGCTGACGCCCGCGGCGGCCCAGTGCCTGTCGTGCCACGCGATGCAGCAGCGGTTGCAGCGGATGGACGTCGGGCGCGACCCGCACAACGGCGTCTGCGGCGACTGCCACAACCCGCACACCCAGACCAAGCCGCAGGACGTGAGCTGCACCAGCGCCGGCTGCCATGCCGGCTGGCAGCGGGTCAGCTTCCACGTGGGCGTGCCGCACCCCGACCGCTGCACGACCTGCCATCAGCCGCACAGCTGGCGGGTGGAGGGAGAGAACTGCACGAGGTGCCACGCGAACATCCCCCGTGAGGCACCGACCCGCGGGCGACGGGTGAGCTGGGCGCCCCGCAGCAGGCTGGACGTGCCCACCGCGGTCGCGGACTTCGCCTCGACCGGGACGGTGTGGGAGCCGGAGGCGCAGCTCCGGGGAGCGCAGCAACCCGCGGTGAGTGCGGGCCCCGTGCCGCGCTTTTCGCACGGCGACCACCGCGGGCAGGCGTGTTCGAGCTGTCATTCGAGCCGCGTGCGCCACGGGGAGCTGCTGGTCCACTCGGCCGCGGACTGCCAGCGGTGCCATCACAGCGGCCCGGAGCGCGTGCAGTGCGCGACGTGCCACGACGTGGCGGCGCTGGGCCGGGCGGTGCTGCAGCCGCTGCGGACCTTCGAGATCGCGGCCAAGCGCGGGACGGTGACCCGGCGGCTGCCGTTCGAGCACCAGCGCCACGGCGGCATCGCCTGCGTGCAGTGTCATACCGATCCGGTCTCCCGCGCCCCGGATGGCGCCGATTGCGCGTCGTGCCACGTCGCCCACCACCGGCCCGCGGCGAACTGCGTGGCGTGCCACGCCGGCGCCAACGCCCTCGCCGACCACAAGGCCGCCGACCACCCCAACTGCGCGAGCGCCGCCTGTCACGGCGCCCGTGCGGCCAACCTGCCGGCCACCCGCGAGATGTGCCTGGCGTGCCACACGTCGCAGGCACGTCACGTCCCGGGACAGGCGTGCGAACAATGCCACAAGGTCACGGCCCGGAGCTGACGATGCGCTACCCGCTCCTACGGATCGCCCCCGTCCTGCTCGCGCTCGCCGCGGCCCGCGCCCCCGCGCTCCGCGGCCAGGACATCCGCGTACACGGCACGACCACGACCCAGTACGTGCAACTGCGGCCGATCGCGTTCGATTCGGCGGCCAACAACGATACGGGCGCCTTCGTGTCGCTGCCGGCCACCTACGCGGCGCCGTTCACCCAGGACCTCGAGGTCTCGGCGTGGGGTCTGGGCATCGAGGGCCTGCGGGCGTACGCGCTCGTGCGGGGCCGCGCCGCTCTCGGCTCCGGCCTGATCTGGCCCGAGTCCGACGAGCACTTCCAGACCATGTACGCCTACCTCGAGCTGGAGCGGCCGCACTACCTGTTGCGCGGCGGCCGGCAGCAGCGCGCGTCCGGGCTCGGGTGGTACGCCTTCGACGGCCTGACGGCCAGCTGGAGGCCCCTCGCGGCGCTGCGGATCGAGGGCTACGGAGGTCGCGGCCTGGCGCGCGCGTCGCTCGACGCGCCCAACAGCTCGGCCATCACCTCGCTCGACCCGCTGCAGCAAGATCACGGCACCATCCTGCTCGGTGCGTCGCTGTGGGCGGCGCCCTCGCCGCGCTCGAGCTTCTCGGCCATCTACCAGCGCGAGCTGCTGTCCGACCGCAGCGGGCTGGTGTCCGAGCGCGCAGCGTTCGACGGCCGCCTGGGGGTGGGCTCCCGGGTGGTGCTGGCGGGATCGGCCGACGCCGACGTGGCGCGGCAGCAATGGGGCAAGGCGCGCATCAGCGCGACGGTGCTGCTCGGGAACGGCAACTCGGTCCAGCTCGAGGCGTTCCAGTACCGGCCGACGCTGGATCTCTCGACCATCTGGGGCGTGTTCTCGCCCGAGTCGCACTACGGCGTGTCGGCGACCGTCAACGTGGCGGCCGCGCGCGACGTGTCGCTGTCCGGCGCCTTCACCTACCGGCGCTGGCAGCCGCTGAGCAGCGGCTCGCCGTTCCTGGTGGACGTCGGCAACGACCAGAAGGAGGCCACGGCCGGCGTGCACGTGCGGCGGGGCGCCTACACGATCGACGGGGACTACCACCTCGAGCTGGGCTTCGGCGGCGACCAGAGCGGAGGGGACCTCCGGGCCGCCTGGTCTCCCGGCGGCGGATGGCACGCCGGCGTCCAGACCACCGCGTTCCAGCAGACCGACATGTTCCGGGTCGCCGGGGGCACCGTCTACGGGCTCGGCGCGGACTTCGGGACGGCACTGGACCGTCGCGTCGGGCTCAAGGTGGACCTGATGCGCTACTTCCAGCGGCGTCAGACGGGCTCAACCGGGCTCGACTGGAACCAGACCCGCGCCTCGGTCACCTTCGACTGGACCATCGGGGCCGACGCCGATCGCGTCGGGAGCTACCAGTGATCGCGCGCGCCGCCTCCGCCCTGCTCGCGTTGTCGGCGCTGCTGGCCGGCGCGTGGGCTCCCCGCAGCGTCCGGCCGCGGCCCGCGGCCGCCGCCCGCTTCGCCACCGACACGTTCCCGCACGCCCGCCACGCCCGGCTGTTCACCACCTGCGCCGCGTGCCACGCGGGCATCGCGACCGGCGACACCGCCGACGTCTGGCCGTCGCCGCAGCTGTGCGCCGGCTGCCACAACGGCGACCTCGCACGCCCGGTGAGCTGGACGCCGCCCCAGCGACGGGCCACCAACCTGACGTTCGACCACGTCCCCCACGTCGCGATGTTCGAGGCGATGGACAGCGGGGGCGCCAACTGCCAGAAGTGCCACGCCAGCGCCGACTCCCTGCCGTACATGGAGGTCGGCCGCGCGAACCCGGCGCGGTGCGTTTCCTGCCACGGCCAGGGCGCGCCGAGCCACCTCGCCCAGGAGTCGTGCCAGCCGTGCCACGCCACGCTGCACGACGCCGCGGCGCTGAGCGTCGAGACGATCCGCGCCTTTCCCAAGCCGCCGTCGCACGACTCGAGCTGGATCCTGCACCACCAGACCGCGGCGGCGGGCCCGACCTGCGCGGTGTGCCACGCGCAGCAGTTCTGCGCCGCCTGCCACGTCAATGCGCGTGCGGTGCAGGCGATCCGCGACCTCCCGGCCGACGACCGGGAGGCCGAGCTGGTGCGGACGCTCACGTTCGCCTACCCGCGGCCGCCGTCGCACGAAGCCAGCGACTGGACGCGACGCCACGGCGTCGTCGCGCGCGCCGGCGTCGTCGAATGCGCCAACTGCCACGCCCAGGAGTCGTGCATCGGCTGCCACCGCGTGCAGGAGCGCGTGCCGGCGATCGCCGCCCTGCCCCGCCGCGCGGCGGGCGGCGCCTTCGGCGTCAACCTGGCCGGTCTCAAGCCGGCCGACCACCTGCCCGACCAGCTGCTGCACCACCGGGAGATGGCCGCGGGCGGAACGGCCAGCTGCGCGACCTGCCACCGGCCGTCGTACTGCACGACCTGCCATGCCGCGGCGAAGGCGCCCGCGTTCCACGGCCCGAACTTCGTGCTGCGGCACGCGACCCAGGCCTATGCGGCGGAGGCCGAGTGTGCGGCCTGCCACCAGACCCAGGTGTTCTGCCACGACTGCCACCAGGCGCTCGGGCGCTCCAGCGCCACCACGCCCGTCAGCGCGGGCTATCACGACAAGCAGCCGGGGTGGCTGTTCGGGCACGGCGGCGTCGCGCGCCGCGCGATCGAGACCTGCGCCAGCTGCCACGCGCAGGACTTCTGCCTCCGCTGCCACTCGGCCACGAGCGGCCAGCACATCGACCCGCACGGCGCCGGCTTCAACCCGTCGGTCGCGAGCAAGAACCGGGCGATGTGCCTGATCTGCCATACGACCGGGATACCGGCCCAGTAGACGGAGGCGCAGGGTGCGGGGCAGTTGCCAGACGGCAAGTTGCCAGTGGTTGCCAGACGCAAGTCATGAGGGGCCAGCCCAGTTGTCAGTACTGGCATCTGGGCTGACCCCTTCTGACTTGCCGCTTGGAACCACTGGCAACTTGCCGTCTGGCAACTGCCCTGCTTACCGCACCCCTGCTCCCTGCATTGCCTTTTCCGCCCGCCGCCGCGCCAGGGCGCTCGCGCCGACCGCCGTCGCGACGGGCGCCGCCACGGTGATGCCCCACAGCACCGGCACCCCGAGGCCCAGCTCCGTCCCGAAACCGGCGAGCGAGAGCGCCAGCAACAACACCACCACCGCCAGCCCCAGCGCGAGGCGGCGCGGGCCCGCCGTCGGCGCCTCGGCGTAGTAGAGCGACGACGGCGTGCGGTCGATCCACGGCACGAGGACGACGATCAGGCCGATGATCCCGGGCACCAGCATGGCGCCGATCGCCTCCGGCCCGATCGTCGCCCCCAGGATGCGGAAGCTCAGCGTGCCAGGGATCAGCCGCAGCGCACCGTAGATCCACAGCAGGTACCAGTCCGGCTTGACGTCGGGCGTCGCCGGCTGCGGCGGCCCGAAGAACGCGGAGGGGTGCACGGGCAGGAACGCCGCCAGCGCCGCCGCGACGGCGACGATCACGAGGAACAGCACGCCCATCAGCGCGGTCTGCTCGGGCCACAGCGGAATGCCCCGGATCCACTTCCCCTCGACGGGATCGGGGCGGCCGGCGGCGCCGAGCTCGGTGTGCTTCTGCTTCAGCACGATGAGGAGGTGCAGCCCCACCAGCGCGCTCAGGGCGAGCGGCGCCAGCACCACATGGTAGGCGAAGAACCGCGGCACCGTCTCCGGCGACGGGAACCGGCCGGCGAACACGTAGTCGGCCAGCGTCGGCCCGATCCACGGCACCGACCGCGCAATGCCGTATCCGATCGCCGTCGCCGTGACCGAGAACTGGTCGTACGGCAGCAGGTAGCCGGCGAACGACGCCGCGACGGTCATGCCGAGCAGCCCCAGCCCCAGCACCCAGTTCGCCTCGCGGGGCCGCTTGTACGCGGCGGTGAAGTAGACGCGCACGAGGTGCAGCAGCATGGCGGCGATCATCAGGTGCGCCGCCCAGTGGTGGATCCGCCGCATCAGGGCGGAGAACGGCTGGGCGTCGATGGCCAGCGTGCTCGCGTACGCGGCCGGGAGCCGGCCCCCGTCGGCCGCCACCAGCGCCGCCGACGGCTCGTAGAACAGAGCCAGGTACAAGCCGGTGCCGACCAGCACCACGAAGCAGAACAGCGCAATCTCGCCGAGGAAGAAGGTGGAGTGGACCGGGAACGGCTTGCCCAGGTACTTCGCCTTGAACCGCTCGAGCGCGAGGCGCTCCTCGAACCAGCGGGGGATGGTCACGGGGCGCGCCGCTCCCTAGGCCTTCACGCCGACGGGCGCGACGAACGGACCGGCCACCAGCACCTCGCCCTTGTCGTTCAGCCTGATCGGGAGCTGGGGCAGCGGGCGCGGCGGCGGCCCGCCGAGGACGATGCCTCCGCGCTGCGGATCGAACATCGCGCCGTGGCACGGGCAGTGGATGTGCGGGAACGGCGCCTGGTCCATCGGTTCCTCGGAGAACCGCACCGTGCAGCCGAGGTGCGTGCAGATCGCGCTGTACGCGACGACCCCGTGCGCGGCGCCGGCGAGGTCCAGCGGCGGCTTGAGCGCCGCGGGGTCCAGCTTGCACACCAGCACCAGATTCTCGTGGTTGTCGGACTTCCCGTCGGGGTACGCGAGCACGGCCTCGTTCTGGCTGAAGCTCCCGTCCGTGATGGCCTGGCCCGCGTTCTGCCCGAGCGCGAACACCAGACGGTCCCCGGCCTCGATGCCCTTGGTCGCCGCCGAGTGCGAGCGCCCGCGCAGCGTCAGGACGCCCGGAATCACCGAGGCGACCGCCGCCACGATGGCGGCCACCAGCGACCGCTCGGCAAAGCGCCTACGATCCACGCGCCTCCCCCTCCGCGCCCGGCGACGCTGCCCCGCGCCGGCGCGCCCTCACCACGGGATCCCGTCGTCGCGCTCCGCGCGCCTCGTCTCCCAGTGCACGAACGCCCGGCTGTACAGCACCACGATCCCGGCCAGGGCGAGCATGCCGACCGCCAGTGACGCGCCGAGGAACCACACCGGCCACGCCACCACGACGCCCACGGCGAAGGACCCAAGGGCCGCCAGCTCCACCAGCAACAGCACCACCATCAGCGTGACCGCCACCGCCGTCCGCTCGTCCGCCCCGCCACCGGACGGATGGGCCCGTCCCTCCGCATACGTCGACGCCACCCCGTGCAGCCCGATGATGAGCAGGATCGCCATCCACGCCGCGAGCGTGATCTGGACGTCGGTGAGGTGGTCCGGCAGCGGCGCGCCGGCCCCCGCAACCGCGGGCGGCCCGTTGAACAGGTCGAGCAGCGCGACCGCCTTGTGGCCCTCGACGTGATACGCCATCGGGTCCGGCGACTCGGAGGAGGCCACGATGACCTTCATCTGGCCCGCGACGATCGGGCGGTCGGTGCTGTCGCGTGCCGCCAGCGGCCGCTCGAACTCGATCGTCGTTCCCGAAGCGGTCTTGAGACCGGCGCCGCCCAGGATGTCGTCCCGACCGCCCAGCGTGACGTCCGCGACGTGGCTCGTAGGCGTGTTCGCGAAGTGATCCTCCAGGTGCGCGCCGTGCGCGTCCACGAAGCCGATCACGATGTCCGCGCCGTACATCAGCGGCCCTTCGCCCCCGAATCCGACCGCCACCCAGCCGGTGTCGGGGGACGTCACCGCGCCGATCAGGCGGTCGCCGACGATGCTCCACTGGAAGACCAGCTTGCTGGCGTCGTCGGACCACCGGAATCGGTACTCCCCGGGGGCGGCCCGGCCGTCGAGGCGGTGCGCCGCGCCACGCCCCGCGACCGACAGCAGCCGCTGCGGCAGGTGCAGCGTGAAGGCCAGCAACACGGCCAGCGTCAGACCGCCGGCCAGTGCCAGCCTGGGAACCCGGTCCGGCTCCTTCACCGCTCGCCGCCGGCGCGGCCCTGCCGGGCCTCGAGCGGTGCCGCGTGGCCGAGAGCGACCCAGGCCGCCACCAGGTTCTCGCGGGCGTCGCCAAGCCGCGCCGAGGCCGAGTCGAGCCGGAAGCTGTGCCAGATCTCAGCCGCCGCCGTCAGATGGCGCTCCGCTTCATCGAGCATGATGCGCGCCCGGCTCGCCCCCCGCGCCGCGCGCTGCGCCGCCGCCTGCGCCGCCACGACGTCGAACAGGACGTTCTCGACCCGCGCCAGGGCGAGCACCTGTGCCGCCTCCCGCGCCTTGTCCGGCGGCGCCAGGCCGCCCGCCATGTGGCAGGCCGAGCAGGTCCCGAGCAGGCGCTCCGGCGTGAGCACCGAGGTGGCCATGGCACCGTGGCAGGTCACGCAGTTCGGGCCACGCCCGTCGGCACGGAGCCGCGCGTAGTGGAGGCTGGTGCGGAAGTAGCCGACCTCGGAGGCGTGGCAGCGGCCGCAGGTGTCGGGGACGCGCACGAAGTACAGCCGACTCTCCGGGTCGGTGGACACGACCACCCCGCGGTGCGCCGCCAGCCGGTCGCGCGCCGTCGGATCCCCACCGTGGCACGCCTCGCATCCCACCCCGGCCGCCGCGTGCGGCGACTGCCGCCACGCCGCGAACCCGTGCCCGGCACCCGTGGCGTCGCTCAGACCGCCGTGACACGCGACGCACTGATTCGCCGCACGGCGATCGGTGGGACCGCCCGCACCGCTCGGCTGCTGGGCGAACCCCACCCCCACGCCGGCGGAAACGCACAGCGCCAGCGCGAACGCCAGGCGTTCCACGGTCATGGTCCCTCCGCCACCGGCCGCGGGCGCGGCCGCTAGTGCTTGGCGAGCGTGCGAAGGTAGGCCAGCACCGCCGTGATCTGCTCCGGCGTCAGCCGGCTCTTGTACGCCGCCATCATCCGGCCCTTGCCGTTCATGATGACGCCTCGCAGCGTGCTGTCAGGCACCGATGCCATCGCCGCGGCGGCGAAGTCCGGCAACCCCGCCATGGCGCGCGCCATCGCGGCGCTCGGCGTGCCCTGCGGCCCGTGGCACGATGCGCACATCTTCGCGTACGTCCCCGCGCCGTCGGCGGGCTGCTGCGCCGCCAGCGACCCGGCGGCCGCCAACCCCACTACCGCGGATAGAACCAGGATCCTGCCCACCATGAGCACCTCCGGCTGCAGCGGTTCACGTCCGGCCTGCCCATCCCGGCGCCGATGCGTGGCGTGGTCATGGCCAGGCAGTGAAATGGCGTCGGGACGACGCCAAGCCAAAGTAGCACCTGAACGATCGTTCGAGAAGGGCACCTTCCATGCCGCTCGGCGAAGCGCCCATTCCCTTCCATCCCCTGGACGCCCCCTGGACGCGGAAGTGCCTCGTCAGCTCCAGCCGAGTGAGGACGATTCCCGAGCGCTGGTGGCTGAGTCCTGAGCGCGACAGCTGCCCCGGGCGCGAGTCTCAAACGGGAGCTTCTGAGACACCATTATTGCGAGACTGCCGCAAACTGACCAGCTTTCGGGACAGGATGACTCACACCGCGACCCAGCCGGATCCCGCTCTCATCGCCGCCATCGTGGACATGGCCGCGGATGCCATCGTCTGTGTCAGCCCGGACGACCTCATCCTCTCGGCCAACCGGGGGGCGGAGAGGATGTTCGGCTGGACGGCCCAGGAGCTGGCGGGCCAGCCGTTCGCGGTGCTGCTGCCGGAGGAGGAGCTGGCGCGCGGGGAAATCGACTGGATGCGCCGGACCACGATCGCCCACGGATCGATCCGCGACTACGAGACCCGGCGCAAGACGAAGGACGGCCGCATCATCGAGGTGAGCATCACCCGCACGGCCGTCCACGACGATTCCGGCAACCTGATCGGCTATTCGGCGATTCTGCGCGACATCTCCGATCGCAAGCGCATCGAGCGGCAGCTGCTGACGGCGGAGCGGCTGGCGACGGCGGGCCAGGTCGCCGCGGGCGTCGCGCACGAGATCGGGGCGCCGCTGACGGCCATCTCGGTCGCGGTGGACCACATGCTCCAGTCCCGCTGCAACTTCTGCGGCGGCGGCGAGGAGATGCAGGTGCTGCTGTCGCAGACCGACCGCATCGCCAAGCTGGCGCGCCGGCTGGTGAACCTCGCCAAGCCCGCGGGCCTGGTGTTCATGCCGACGAGCGTCAACGAGGTGGTGGAGCAGGCCACCAGCCTGGTGCAGCCGCAGCTCGGCCGGCACCGCATCCGGCTGGAGCTGGACCTGGCGAAGGACCTCCGCGCGATCCACGCGGACGAGGCCCAGCTCCAGCAGGTGCTGATCAACCTGTTCCTCAACGCGCAGCGGGCCATGGCCGAGTCGGGGGGCACGCTCCGGGTCTCGACCCTCGCGGACGGCGGCGACACCGTCGAGATCCTCGTCGCCGACAACGGCCCCGGCATCGCCGAGGCGGACCTGCCGCACATCTTCACGCCCTTCTTCTCGCGCTCCGGCGGCACGGGCCTCGGCCTCGCGCTGGCGGCGCAGATCGTCAAGGCGCACCGGGGGACGATCGACGTCGCCTCCCAGGTCGGCCAAGGGGCGACCTTCACCATCCGGATTCCCGCAGCGGTGACGCATGACTGAGCCGGAGGTCGTCGAGCAGGCACCGGCGCGGCGGCGCGTCCTCGTGGTCGAGGACGACGCGGTGGTTCTCGGCCTCCTCACCAAGATCATCGGGGAGGCGGGGTACGACGTGGTGGGAGCCCCCACGGGGGAGGCCGCGCTGGCCGAGCTCGACAAGCAGCTGTTCGACGCGGTGTTGCTCGACCTGAACCTCCCCGGCGTGCAGGGGATGGACGTGCTGTCCGTCGGCCCGACCCTCCAGACCGACGTGCCGTTCATCGTGATGACGGCCTTCGGCTCCGTGGACACGGCGGTCGAAGCGATGAAGCGCGGCGCCTTCGACTACGTGAGCAAGCCGTTCCGCACCGAGGAGCTGCTGCTCACGCTCCGGCGGGCGCACGAGGAGACGGAGCTGCGGCGCGAGGTGGCCAGGCTGCGCCGCCACGTGAAGGAGGAGGGCCCCGGCGTCGAGATGGTGGGCCGCAGCTCGGCGATCGAGCGGGTCCGCGACCTGATCGCGCGGGTCGCGCCGAGCCGGGCCACCGTGCTCATCACGGGCGACACGGGCACCGGCAAGGAGCTGGTGGCCCGCTCCATCCACTTCATGAGCGGCCGGGCCGAGCGCCCGTTCGTCGCCGTCAACTGCTCGGCCATCCCCGAGACGCTGCTGGAATCGGAGCTGTTCGGGCACATGAAGGGTGCCTTCACCGGCGCGATCGCGAACAAGCGCGGCCTGATGGAGGAATCGAGCGGCGGCACGCTGTTCCTCGACGAGATCGGCACCGTGTCCGCGAACATCCAGGTCAAGCTGCTCCGGGCGCTGCAGGAGCGGAGCATCATGCGGGTCGGCGGACGGGAGCCGGTGCCGATCGACATCCGGCTCATCGCCGCGACCAACCTCGACCTGGGCGAAGAGGTGCGCGCGACCCGGTTCCGCGAGGACCTGTACTACCGGCTCAGCGTCTTCCCGATCCGGGTGCCGTCCCTGGCCGAGCGGCGCGACGACATCCCGCTGCTGGCGGCGTACTTTCTCCGCCGCGCCGCCACCGAGCACGGCGTCACGCCCCCCACGATCCCGCCCACCACGATGCAGCGGCTGATGGAGTACGAGTGGCCCGGCAACGTGCGGGAGCTCGAGAACTTCATCGAGCGGTCGGTGATCATGCACGCGGGCGCGAAGACCATCCCCTTCGACCCCGCGGAGGGCCTGTACCGCAGGCGCGAGCACGACACCCTGAAGACGGCGCGGACGGAGCGCTGGAATCTCGACCACCTCGAGCGCGAGTACATCCTCGCCGTGCTCGAGGAGGTGAACGGGCACCAGGGGCGCGCCGCCGAGGTCCTGGGCATCGACCGTCGCACCCTGTACCGGAAGCTGAAGCGCTACCGCGGCGAGCCCGAGGAGGGGGAGCCGGACGACTTGGGGGACGAGCCCGAGCCGACGAGGATTGAGACGGGCTAGATACGCCTGCGCCCGTCCGGCGCGGTAAAGTTGTCTCATGGGTTTCCGAGGCCCCGGCGGAGGATCGCCGGGGCCTCGTCGTAACGACCTGTGCGTCAACGAGTTACGAATCCGGCGGCGATTGGCTCCCGTGGTACGCGATGCGCAACGCTGGGAGGCGTGATCGAGTCGCTGCTGATCGCCGTGGACGCCGCGCCCTTCGCGGATCGCGTGGCCGGATGGCTGCCCGACCTGGTGAGCGCCGGCGTGCGCCGGGCCACGCTGTTCCACGCCATCGAAGCGGTCGGCGAGGACTGCGTGAAGGAGCTGGACGCTCTCCGTCCGAGGCTCGACCGCCTCGCGGTTCAGCTGTCGGCGCGCGAGGTGGAAGCGGACATCGCCCTCAAGCGCGGCGACCGGGTGCGCTGGCTCACGTCGCTCGCCGAGCTCCGGACCTGCCAGGTGCTGGTCGTCGGCGTGCGCTGCTCCCTGGCCTCGAACGAGCGCACCATCGGCTCGACCCTGCGGCTGCTGCTCGAGGAGTCGCACGTGCCGCTGCTCGTGCTCCCGGGGCCGTTCGACCC
Source organism: Gemmatimonadales bacterium (assembly GCA_035502185.1). Lineage (NCBI taxonomy): Bacteria > Pseudomonadati > Gemmatimonadota > Gemmatimonadia > Gemmatimonadales > Gemmatimonadales bacterium. Next base: position 40,294 of record DATJUT010000101.1, on the reverse strand, counting down.
CGCGGCGCGACGCCTGTTCGAGCAGCCGGTTCTGCTCTCGAAGGGCCGCAGCAGCGCCGCGCTCGAGTCACTGGCGCGGGCGCTCATCCCCGTGCCGCTGCGCGTCGCGGCGTTCGGCCCCGACGAGTCCGTTCCGTCGGACGCGTCGCTGCTCGTCGCCGGTCCCGAATTGTCCGGTCACGCGTTCGAGCGCGTGATCGCTGCATGTTCCTGCCCGGTGCTCGCATTCCCGGCCCCGTCCCTGTCGGTCCATCCCGAGAAGGGCCCGAGCACCGTCATCACCCCACCGTCGGAAGCATCGGGCGCCGCACGCAAGGGCTAAGTCAGCAATTGACTGCGGCCAGCCGTGCGGTGCCCGACTTCCGAGTCGGGCACCTTCGTTTTCGGGATCGGTCGGCGGCGAGGCGGCGAGGCTACAGGACGGCCAGCTCCGCGAGGACTTCGGCCCCGTAGAAGAGGCGGATGTACTTGGCCTGCGTCGGCGTGAGGCGGCGCACCGCCCACGCGAGATGCACGAAGTGCGGTTCGACCGGCGGCCGGAGCGGGTGCATGCCCAGCTCCTCGGGCAGGTGGCTGCCCTTGCGGGCGTTGCAGCTCGAGCAGGCCGTCACGACGTTCGCCCAGGCGTTGGTGCCACCGCGGGAGAGGGGCACCAGGTGGTCGCGGGTGAGGCATTCGCGCGGCCGCAGCTGCGCCGTGGTCCGCGCGCAGAACTGGCAGCGATAGCCGTCGCGGGCGAACAGGAAGGTGTTGGTCACCTGCCGGCGGAACCGCCGGGGCACGTGGACGAACTTGACGAGCCGGATCACCGCCGGCCGCGGAATGGCGAGATGCGCCGAGCGCGCCAGGCGGCCGGCGTCGGACTCGACGATCTCAGCCTTGCCGTCGATGACGAGTCTCAACGCCCGCCGCACCGGAACCATGGTGAGCGGCTCGAACGACGCATTCAACGCGAGGCATCGCACCCGGAACACCCTCCGAGGCTCAGCCGCACACCCACGGACACAAGAAAACCCGCCTCGCTCACGGCGAACGGGACGGGATGTCTGTGGGTGCTACGGATGTCTTCGCCACGTCCCAAGGGTGCCCTACCCGGCACCCGTGCTTGATTCTAGCGCGCCGGCGGCCCGGCGGCAAGCGCCCGGGCCGCGCCGGGGCGGCGCCGCTAGGCGGGAAAAGCCTCCCGGGCGGCGGCGAGCTGGGCGGCCACGGCGCTCCGGCCGGTGCCTCCGGGAAGCGCGCGCCGCTCCACCGCCGCTTCCGGCCCGCCCAACGCGGCGAGCGCTGCCGGCAGCGCCGGGCCCAGGCGCGCCGCCTCGGCCGCTCCCACGCGGTCGAGCGGAACGCCGAGCTCCTCGGCCCGGCGCACCAGGGCGCCCACCAGCGCGTGCGCCTCGCGGAACGCCATGCCCGACTGCACCAGGAGGTCGGCCAGGTCCGTCGCGAGCACCGCCGGCTCCAGCGCCGCCGCCATCCGCGCGGCGTCCGGCACCATGGTCTCGACCACCCCGGCCAGCAGCCCGGCCGCCTGCTCCGCCAGGTCAAGGGCGTCGAACAGCCCGGCGTTGTTCTCCTGGAGGTCCTTCTGGTAGCCGGTCGGCATCGCCTTCAGCGTGGCCAGGAGGCCGACCAGCCGGCCCAGGAGCTGGCCGGCGGCCCCCCGCACCAGCTCGAGCGAATCGGGATTCCGCTTCTGCGGCATCAGGCTGCTGCCGGTCGTGAACGCTTCGGCGAGCCGCACGAAGCCGAATTCGGCCGACGAGAACAGCACCAGGTCCTCGGCGAGCCGCGACAGGTGCGTGCCGGACAGCGTCGCCGCGAACACCGTCTCCACCGCGAAGTCCCGGTCTCCGACCGCGTCCATCGAGTTCGCGCTCACCTCGGCGAAGCCCAGGTCCGCCGCGAGCCGGTGCCGGTCCACGGCGAAGCCGGACCCCGCGATGGCGCCGGACCCGAGCGGGAGCACCGCGGTGCGCCGCCCCGCCTCCCGGATGCGGCCGCGGTCGCGCGCCAGCGGCCACACGTGCGACAACGCCCAGTGCGCCAGCCGCACCGGCTGCGCGCGCTGGGTATGCGTGTAGGCCGGCATCAGCACGTCGATGCCGCGCTCCGCCTGCCCGATCAGCGCGCGGCCGAGCCCGGCCAGGGCGGCGTCCAGGCGCGCGAGGGCGCCCACCGTCCACAGCCGGAGGTCCGTGGCCATCTGGTCGTTGCGGGAGCGGCCCGTGTGCAGCTTCCCCGCCAGGGGGCCCACGGCCTCGCCGAGCAGCCGCTCGATCAGCGAGTGGATGTCCTCGTCCGGCGCGGCGTCGGCGGCGCCGCCGGCGAGCGCCGCCTCGACCTTCGCCAGGCCGCCCAGCAGCGTCTCCCGGTCGGCCGCGCCGAGCACGCCGCAGCGCTCGAGCGCGCACACCCACGCCCGGTTGGTGGCCAGGTCCTCGCGCCACAGCCGGCGGTCCACGGGCAGGCTGCGGTTGAGGCGGTCGAGCCGCGGATCCATCGCTCCCGCGAAGCGACCGCCCCACATGACGTGGGACGAATCAGGCACGGGCGGCGACGGGGACGCGGGCCAGCTCGGACAGGGACCGTGGGGCCCAGCCGAGCAGCGTCATCGCGCGGCGGCAGTCGAGCGAGGTGTCCCGCGGTCGCGACGGCGGCCGGTCGGCCTCGCGGATCAGCGCGGGATCGAAGTGAAACAGGTCGCATACGACGCGGCCCAGCTCCAGGCGCGACAGGCGCTCCGGGCCCGCCACGTGATAGACGCCGGCCACCTCCATGGCGGCCAGCTCCCACGCGGCGCGGGCGACGTCGTCCACGTGCGTGGGGCAGCGCCACTCGTCGCGGTACAGGCTCACGGGGCGGCCCCGCATCAGGCTCTCGCACTCGTAGGCGGGGCGCAGCATGATCCCGCTCTCGCCGACGAGCAGCGACGTGCGGATCACCAGCGCGTTCGGATGCTCGGCGCGCACCAGCGCCTCGGCTTCCGCCTTCATCGCGCCGTAGGACTCGATCGGCGTGGCCACGCTCTGCTCGGAGTAGCCGCCGGTCCGGCCGTCGAACACCATGTCGGTCGAGAACAGGACGTACCGCGCGCCGCCGGCGAGCGCGGCCCGGGCGGTGGCGACGGCCGCGTCCACGGTGACGGCGGGGTTGCTCTTGTCGTAGGCGCAGAAGAAGACGGTGGAGGGGCGTTCCTGCTCCACGAGGGCCCGCGCGGCCGAGGGCGCGGCGAGGTCGAGGTGCAGCTCCTTCCAGTTGCCGGGCCGCACCGGCCGGCGTCCACCGGTGCCGGCCAGCTCCACGTCGCGGGGGGCAAGCGCCAGGAGGCGCGAGCCCAGGAAGCCCGACGCGCCGACGACGAGCGCGCGAACGGGCCTCGGGCTCAGTCGGCGGCCTCCGCGTGACGCGCACCCAGCCGCCGCCCGCGCTCGGCCGCGGTCCGGACCGCCAGGCCGTACAGCCGGATGAACCCCTCGGCGTCGCTCTGCCGGTAGACGTCGTCCGCGCCGAAGGTCGCCAGGCCCTCGTGGTAGAGCGACATCGGCGAGGAGCGGCCGACGACCTGCAGGCCGCCCTTGTACAGCTTCATGCGCACGCTCCCCGTGACGTACCGCTGCAGCGAGCCCACCACGGCGTCGAGCGCCTCGCGCTCGGGCGTCCACCAGCGGCCGTCGTACACCAGATCAGCATACCGCCGCCCGAGATCGTCGGCCAGCGCCAGGCTGCGGCGGTCCAGCACCAGCTGCTCCAACTCGCGGTGCGCCTGGAACAGCACCGTCCCACCGGGGGTCTCGTACACCCCGCGCGACTTCATCCCCACCAGCCGGTCCTCCACCACGTCGGCGCGGCCGACGCCGTGCTCGGCGGCGAGCGCGTTCAGCGTCTCGAGCAGCGCGACCGGGGCCATCGGCTCGCCGTCCAGCGACACCGGCTCGCCCGCCTCGAAGCCGACGGTCACCACCGCCGGAATGTCGGGCGCGTCCTGCGGCGAGCGGGTGAGCACGAACATGTCGGCCGGCGGCTCGGTCCACGGATCCTCGAGCGCGCCGCCCTCGTGCGAGATGTGCCACAGGTTGCGGTCCCGGCTGAACGGCTTCTCCGCGCTCGCCGTCGTGGGGACGTGCTTCTCCTTCAGGTAGGCCAGCAGGTCCTCGCGGCCCCGGAACTGCCATTCCCGCCACGGGGCGATGACCGGAAGATCGGGCGCGAACGCGGCGTAGGTCAGCTCGAAGCGCACCTGGTCGTTGCCCTTGCCGGTGCAGCCGTGCGCGAGGGCCGTGCCGCCCAGCCGCCGGGCGGCGGCCACCTGCCGCTCCGCGATCAGCGGCCGCGCCATCGACGTCCCCAGCAGGTAGGTCCGGGCGTAGATCGCCCCGGCCTTGAGGGTGGGCCAGATGAACTCCCGCACGAACCGGTCGCGCACGTCCTCGACCACGCACGACTCGGCGCCGGAGCGGCGCGCCTTCTCCTCGATGCCCTGCAGCTCGCCCGCCCCCTGCCCGACGTCCACCGCCACGCAGACGACGGTGGCGCCGTACCGCTCGCGCAACCAGGGGACGATGGCGGACGTGTCGAGACCGCCGGAGTACGCCAGCACCACGCGCTGTGCCATGACCGCGACCCTCGCTGGGGAAATGGCTGTTTATGCAGAACGACGCATAAACATACAGGCGCGCGGCGGCCGGTTCAATGCCTGGGCGCGGTGTAGGCGGCGAGCCGCCGCGCCAGCTTGCGCCGGGCCGCGGGGCTGCGGGTCACGATCAGGACGGTGTCGTCGCCGGCCAGGGTGCCGAGCACCTCGGGCCAGGCCTCGCGGTCGAGCGCCGCGGCCAGCGCGCCCGCGCCCCCGGTCGGGGTGCGGATCACCAGCAGGGGGCCGACCCCGTCGGCGCGGAGCAGCAGCGTGGGCAGGAAGCCGGCGAGGGTGGGGGCGGGGACGGTCTCGTCGGGCGGCGCGGCGTAGCACGGCGTGCCGGCGGCATCCTGCTGCTTCACCAGCCCCAGCTCGTGGATGTCGCGGGAGAGCGTGGCCTGCGTCACGTCGAACCCGGCATGCGTCAGCAGTGCACGCAGCCGCTCCTGGCTCCGGATGGAGTGCTCGCGCACCAGGCGCAGGATGACCGCGTGCCGCTGGGCTTTCATCCGCTCCTCGCCGTCAGGACCGGGCCAACATACCGCCCGGGACGGGTGGACGCGACACGGCCGCGGCCGCCGCCGCGCGCGCGTAGCCATCGCGCTCCGCCGCGAGCGCCACACCGGGCCAGCGGCCGTGGTCGTAGACCACCCGGCCCGCGACCGCCGCGAAGACCACGTCGGCCGCGGTGGCGCCCCACGCCACCGCCTCCTCGGGGTCGCGGGCCGCCGCGAACGCCGGCGCCGCGAGCCCCACGGCCGCCAGGTCGGCCCAAGCGCCGCGCTCCAGCGTGCCCACGCCCTCCAGCCCCAGCGCGGCCGCGCCGTCGGCCGTCACCAGGCGCAACATCTCCCGCGGCGACAGCTCCGCGCCGAGCGCGGCGAACCGCGCCTCGGCGAACAGGTCGAGCCGTCCTCCGGCCGCCACCGAGTCGGTGCCGAGGCCGACGGCGAGACCCGCCTCGCGCATCGCCGCCAGGTCGGCCCGGCCGTGGCCGAGCACCGCGTTGGACCACGGGCAGTGCACCGCGGTCGCGCCCCAGCGGCGCGCGATCCGGAAGTCGTCCGAGCCCGCCGTGACGCAGTGGATCAACAGCGGCCGGCAGGCCAGCAGGCCGACGCGCTCGAGCCAGCTCACCGTCGAGCAGCCGCGGGCCTGCACCCGGATCCCGCGCGAGCGCAGGTCGTCGGCGAACGGCCCGCGTCCCTCCTCCACCAGCGCCCGTTCCTCGCCCGACTCCGCGACGTGCATCGCGGTCTTGAGGCGCCGGGCGGTCGCCACCGCCACGATCGCAGCGAGCAGCGGCTCGGAGACCGTGTACGGCGCGTGCGGGGCGAGGCCCACGGTCACCCGGTCCGACTCGCACGCCGCCAGGCCGTCCAGCGCGCCTTCCAGGTCCGCCACCACCTCCGTGCACTGCGCGGGGTCCGGCCCGTACACCTCGTGGTAGGCGACGCCGCGGCCGCCCAGCTCGGCGAGGGCGGGCGCGACCTGCCGCCCCGAGCCGGTGTCGCCCGTCGTGGTGATGCCCGCGGCGAAGCCCTCGAGCACGCCCCAGCGCGCCGAGGCGCGGAGACCTTCCTCGTCCACCGCGCGCTTGAGGGCGCGCACGGTCTGCAGCCAGGCGGGAAACGGGAGACCGCGCACCAGGCCCCGCAGCGCGGTGAGCTCGAGGTGGCTGTGGGCGTTCACCAGTCCGGGGAGGAGGGCCGCGTCGCCGAGGGCCAGGTGCGCCGCGCCGTCCGGCCGCGGCACCGCCGCGTCCGGACCCACCGCCGCGATCCGGCCGTCGGCGCCGACCAGGACGGCGCCGTCCGCGACGGGCGGGCCGCTCACCGGCACCACCCAGCGCGCGCTCACGCGCAGCATCGGCGGCACCTCAGCCGCCGGTGTGCGCCGGACGCTTCGGGGGCTTGACGCCGCCATCGGCGGGCGGCGGCGCCGCCGCCGCCGGGGCGGCTCCGGGGCCGGTGTGGAGCGGGCAGAACTCGGTGGGCACGGCGTCGGGCGCGAACACCTCCCAGCGGCGCACGGCCGGCGGGCAATAGGGCGTCGCCAGCTTCCCGGTGGTCACGTCGATCTCGCGCTGCACCATGCCCGTGGGCCGCACCCAGTCCGCCGCGGGAGGCCGGCGCTCGTAGACCTCCTTCATGAAGTTCGCCCACGCGGGCGCGACCAGCAGGCCGCCCTGCGCGTTGCTCTTGATGGTCTGCGGGTTGTCGAACCCCATCCAGAAGCCGGCCACCAGCTCGTGGGTGTAGCCGATGAACCACACGTCGGTGTAGTCGTTGGTCGTGCCGCTCTTGCCGGCGACCGGGAGGTCGATTCCCGACCGCCTCACCGCGCCGGCCCCGGTGCCGTAGCGGAGCACGTCGCGCAGCATGTCGTTGAGGACGTACGCCTCGTCGGTGGACATCACCCGCTCGCGGCGCGGCTGCTGCTGCCACAGCACCTTACCGTCCGCGTCCTCGACCCGGGTCACCGCGAACGGCGCGGCCCGCACGCCGAGGGTGGCCGGCGCCGTGTAGGCCGACACCATCTCGAGCGGGATCACGCTGGCCGAGCCGATGAACATCGACGGCACCGCCGGGACCTGCGTGGTGATGCCGTAGCGGCGCGCCTCGTCCACCACCGCGTCCACCCCGAGCTCCATGCCCAGGCGGATCGCGACCAGGTTGATGGACAGCGCCAGGGCGCGCCGCAGCGTGATGAGGCCCTTGAAGTCCTCTTCCTCGAAATTGTGCGGCTCCCAGATGGTGCCGTCCGACATCGGCAGCGAGATGGCGGAGTCGGGGAGCAGCTCCTCCGGCGAGTGGCCCGAGCGGATCGCCGCCGAGTACACGAACAGCTTGAAGGTCGAGCCGGGCTGCCGCTCCGCCTGGGTGGCGCGGTTGAACTTCGAGTCGTCGAAGTCGCGACCGCCCACCATCGCCCGCACCGCGCCCGACGTGTCCATCGCGACCATCGCGCCCTGCAGGTAGGGCGTCGAGGTCTGCTCCTCAGCGCCGGCGGTGGCGGCGTCGCTCTCGAGGTACTGCGCGTAGGTCTTGTGGGGGAACCGGCCGTAGGCGCCCCCCTCGATCGCCTCGAGCTGTCCCTCGAGCGTCCGCTCGGCGGCCTGCTGCATGTCGAGGTCGAGGGTGGTGTAGATGCGGTAGCCCTTCTCGTACAGGTCGCGCCCGAACTGCGCGTCGAGCTGCTCGCGGATCCACTCGACGAAGTAGGGCGCGACGTCGCCGTAGTCCGCGCGCGCGGACAGGGCGAGGGGGTAGGCCTTGGCCTCCTCCGCCTGCGCGGGGGTGAGGTAGCCCTGCTCCCGCATCAGGTCGAGCACCAGGTTGCGGCGCTGGATCGCGCGTGCGGGGTGGCGGCGCGGGTTGTAGAACCCCGGTCCCTTGGGCAGCGCGGCGAGGATCGCCGCCTCGGACACGTTCAGGTCGCGGGCCGACTTGCCGAAATAGCGCTGGGCCGCCGACTCCACGCCGTAGGCGCCGTACAGGTTGATCTGGTTCAGGTACAGCTCGAGGATGCGGTCCTTGGAGTACGTCCGCTCCAGCTCCAGCGCGACGCGCACCTCCCGGAGCTTGCGCACCAGCGTCTTCTCGCGCGTGAGACGGTCCTGGAAGACGTTGCGCGCCAGCTGCATCGTGATCGTCGAGAAGCCCTGCGAGAACGAGCGCGACAGGATGTCGGCCTTCAGCGCGCCGAGGATCCGCGAGTAGTCGATGCCGTGGTGCTGGTAGAAGTGCTTGTCCTCGACCGCGATGAACGCCTCGCGCAGGTACGGGGGCATCTCCTGCAGGGGGATCACGGTCCGCCGCTCGTAGCCGAGCTCGGTGATCAGCCGGTCGTCCATCGCGTAGACCTTCGACGCCATCTGCGGGCGGTACACGTCCAGGATGGCGATCGAGGGGCACGCCCGGCCCGCGCACACGCGGGTCCAACTTCCGTAGGCGAGCCCGAGCAGGAAGCCGACGACGAGCAGCAGGTAGGTGACCGTCCGGCGCGCCCGGTCCGGTGCGAACCACCGCCGGAGGTGGTTGCCGAAACGTGTATCCAGCATGGGCTGCGGAAGTTACCGGGACGGCGGTGCGCTTGCCAGCGGGCGGGTGCCGCGGCTACGATAGCGCATGCCCGTCTTTCCGCCCGTGAACGAGCAGATGGACGCGATCCGCCGCGGCGCGGTGGAGATCATCCCCGAGGACGACCTCGCGCGCAAGCTGGAGCGCTCCGCGAAGACCGGCGTCCCGCTGAACGTCAAGCAGGGCTTCGACCCGACCCGGCCCCACCTGCATCTCGGTTACGTGGTCTCGCTCCGGAAGCTGCGCACGTTCCAGGAGCTCGGCCACAGCGTCACCTTCCTGGTGGGTGACTTCACCGCGATGGTCGGCGACCCCAGCGGTCGGAGCGAGACCCGCCCGCCGCTCACGGCGGCGGAGGTCGAGGCGAACGCCGCCACCTACCGCGAGCAGGCGCTCAAGATGCTCGATGCGCGCGGCACGACGCTGCGTCGCAACAGCGAATGGCACGGCGCGATGTCGCTCCGGGACGCGCTGACCCGGATGGCCGGCCACTACACCGTCGCGCGGCTGCTCGAGCGCGACGACTTCGCCAAGCGCTACGCGGCCGAGGCTCCGATCACGCTCGCGGAGTTCCTCTATCCGCTGCTGCAGGGCTACGACTCCGTGGCCCTCAAGGCCGACGTCGAGCTCGGCGGCACCGACCAGAAGTTCAACCTGCTGGTCGGCCGCACGCTAATGGAGCGCCTGGGCCTGGAGCCGCAGGTGTGCCTGGTGATGCCGCTGCTGCGCGGCACCGACGGCGAGCGGAAGATGTCCCAGTCGTACGACAACTACGTCGGCATCACCGAGCCGCCGGAGAGCCAGTACGGCAAGACGATGTCCATTCCGGACACGCTGCTCGAGGAGTGGACGACCCTGGTCTCCACCGCGGGCTCGACGGGCGATCTGGCCGCGGCGCTGGCGCGCTGCCGCGCGGAGCCGTATGCCGCCAAGCGGTGGCTCGCGGCCGACGTCGTGACGCAGTTCCACGGCGCCGCAGCGGCCGTGCAGGCGGCGGCGCACTTCGACCGGCTGTTCAAGGCCAAGCAGGCGCCGGCCGAGCGGCCGCACTTCGCACACGGTCCGGCATCGCTGGCCCAGGTGCTCAAGGACATCGGCTTCGCGGCTTCCCTCGGCGAGGCCCGCCGGATGGCGGCCCAGGGCGGCGTACAGCTCGACGGCGCGAAGGTCGAGGACGCGAACCGGGTGCTGGAGGCGGGGTCGTACGTGGTCAAGTACGGCAAGCTGAAGTTCGCGGACGTGGTGATCGGTGACGGTGAGAAGTGATCTCACCGCTCACCTGAACCTCTCACGTCTCACCCCTCACCTCTCACGCTTCATCGCTCCCGCATCATCCCCTCCAGCACCTCCACCACCTTCTCCATCTCCTCGATCGTGTTGTAGCAGTGCGGGGCCAGCCGGATCGCGCCCTCGCGCAGCGACGAGACGACCCCGGCCTGCCGCAGGCGGCGGTGCGCCTCCCGGGCGTCGGGAGGCGCCAGGCACACGATCTGGGAGCGGTGGCGCGGGTCGGTCGGCGAGCTGATCCGGACGCCGCGGCTGGCCGCCCATGCCAGCACCGGCTCCCCCAGCCAGCGGAGATAGACCGCGATCGCCTCCACGCCCAGCTCGAGCAGCAGCCCGATGGAGGCCGTCAGGCCCAGCTGGTCCTGGGTCGCGGGTCCCGCCGCCTCGAACCGCCGCGCGTCGTCCACCAGGCGCTCGTCGTAGCTCAGCAGGTTGGAATAGTCCTCCATGCCCCGATAGGACATCCATCCGGACATCGGCGGCACCAACCGGCCCACCAGGTCGCGGCGCACGTAGCAGAACCCCGAGCCCCAGGGCCCCAGCAGCCACTTCTGCCCACCGCAGGCCATCAGGTCCACCGGTACCGCGCGCACGTCCACCGGCACGGCGCCGAGCGCCTGGATGGCATCCACCACCAGCCAGGCTCCGCCCGCCCGGCAGGCGGCGCCCAGGCGGGCCAGGTCGGCCCGGTACCCGTTGGAGAACTGCACGGCGGAGACCGCGAGCACCTTGACGCGCGGGTCCGCCACGCGCTCGACCAGCCGGTCCTCGTCGGGGAATCCCTCCGGCGTCACGGGCACCCGCTCCACGATCACGCCGTTCCGGCGCCGGGCCAGCCAGGGATACACGTTCGCCGGGAACTCGCGATCGCTCACCAGCACGACGTCGCCGGCGCCGAGCGGAAGCGCGCCGGCCGCGGCCTGGAGGCCCGTGGACGTGTTCGGGACGAGCGCGATCTCCTCGGGCTCGGCGTGCACCAGCTGCGCGGCCGCGCTGCGGGCCGCGGCGGCCACCGCGTTCAGCTCGCGGTCCGGCAGCAGGTGGGGCGCGGTGCGCTTGGCGTTGAACGCCTCGATCGCGAGCCGCGCGCGCTCGGGCAGCGGACCGACCGAGGCGGCCGCCAGGTAGATGGTCTCGGCGGTCCACGGGAACTCGCGGTTCCGGAGCTCGCGCACGAGCTCGCCGAGCCGAGGCGCGGGCGCGATGTCGGTCATCGCGAAAGTGGCGCTGGCATGGGTGCGGCGGCTACGTTAACCCCTCATGAGCGGACGCGGCAAGCGGCGATGACGGCGGCCGGCTGGCGCTTCGCGCTCGTCCTGGGCGGCGGCGGGACCAAGGGACTCGCCCACGTCGGCGTGCTCCGGGCGCTCGCCGAGCGGGAGTGGACGCCCGACGTGGTGGTCGGCAACAGCATCGGGGCGCTGGTCGGCGCGGCGTGGGCCTCCGACTTCACCGTCGCCGAGCTCGAGGCGGTCGCCCTCAGCATGCAGCGCCGCGACGTGTTCGCCATCGCGCGCAGCGAGATGGCGGCGCGGCGCCTCCGGGCGCCCGGCATCTACAAGGGCGAGCCGCTCGAGGACCTGGTGCGCGGCATCCTCGGCGACGCGACGTTCGACGAGCTGCCCCGGCGCCTGATCGTCGCCTCGGTGGACGTGAACAGCGGCACGGCGCTGTACTGGGGGCTGCCCGGCCTCCGCGACGTCTCCGTGGCGGACGCGGTGTTCGCCTCGTGCGCACTGCCCGGCTTCTTCCCGCCCCGCGAGATCCACGACCGTTTCCTGGTGGACGGCGCGCTGGTGGACAACCTGCCGGTCGCGGTCGCGGCCGCGCAGGACGTGGAGGGCATCGTCGCGGTGGACGTGGGCTCCTCGGGCGTGCTGCGCGCCGAGGTGCAGGAGTCCGGCTTCGCCTCGGTGGTGGCCCGCGGCTCCGAGATCGTCTTCCACCACATGCTGGAGCTGCGGCTGGCCCACTGGACCAGCCCCCCGATGCTGCTCGTGCAGCCGCGGGTCGAGCACGTCCCGATGTTCTCGTTCGCCCACAACCGCGAGCTGATCGACGAGGGGCATCGCGCCACCGCCGCCGCCCTCGACCAGGCCGAGGCGGTGCGCCGCGCCACGGGCGGCATCTTCCCCAGGCGGCTGGTGGAGGTCGCGGTCGATCGCGAGCGCTGCATCGGGTGCGGGGCGTGCGTGGCGCTCGGACCTCCGGGGACCTTCCGCATGGACGCGAGCGGGAAGGCCGTCGGCCCGTCGGCCCCGCAGGAGTGGTCGCCCATCAGCGGCGGCGTCGTCTGCCACTGCCCGACCTACGCCATCACGGCCCACCCGATGCGGGAGGCGGCTGGCGGTCCCACAGGCGGTGGGTCCACAGGTACTGCTCGGGCGCGAGCCTGACGGCCGCCTCGAGTCGCCGGCGGAACATCGTCGCGATCCGGACCACCATCTCCTCCACGTCTCCCCCCGGACGCTCGTCGAGCATCTCGACCACGGTGCGGTAGCCGCCGCCCGGCACCGCCGTCGTGCTTCCGAACATCACCGGCGCGCCGCTCCTGGCCGCGAACAGGCCGGGGCCCACCGGCGTCTGCGTGGGCTTGCCGAAGAACGGGACCCAGACCGGGCTGCGCATCGCGCCCTGGTCGGCGACCAGGCCGACCACCTTCCCCGCCGCGAGCGCCCCCAGGACCGCGGATCGCGCCTCGGGCATCGGGATCGGCTCGACCCCGGCGCGGCGCCGCGACCGCTCGACGTACGCGGCCACCCAGGGATTCGACGGCGGCTTGACCACCGCGGCGAACGGCAACCCCTTGGCCGCGACGCAGGCGGCGCCCGCCTCCCAGTTGCCGAGATGGCCGGTGAGCATGATGAGCCCGCGACCGCGGGCGATCGCCGACCGCAGCACGTCCTCGCCCTCGAAGCTCTGCATCAGGGGCACGACGGCGCGCGCGCCGCCGGCCGTGAGCCGCAGCGAGTCCATGGCCACCCGCCCGAAGTGCGCGTACATCCGGCGCGCCATGGTCTCCCGCTCGGCCGCCGACAGCGCCGGGAAGGCCGCGGCGATGTTGCGGTCGGCGACCTCCCGCCTCAGACCCAGCGGGGTGCGGGCCAGCCGGCCGAGCGCGGCACCGGTCGCGAGCGCGGCGGCCCGCGGCAGCGGACCGACGAGCCCGAGCGCCGCGCGCATCAGCAGGTAGGCCGGAAAGTCGCTGCGCCGCCTCATCGCCGCTGCGCCAGCGCGACCCGGTAGGCCGCCTCGGTCGCGGCGGCGGTCCGCGCCAGCGCGTACCGCCCCCGGGCTGTCTGGCGGGCGCGGGCGCCAAGGCGCGCGCGCAGCCCGGCGTCGCCGAGCAGGCGCGACAGGGCGCCGGCGAAGGCCAGGCTGTCGCGCGACGGCACCAGCCACCCGTCCTCCCCGTGGCTGACGAGGTCGACGTTGCCGCCGGCCCGCGACGCCACCACCGGCAACCCCAGGGCCATCGCCTCCAGCAGCGCCTGCGACAGGCCTTCGCGGCGCGAGGGAAGGACCACGACGTCGAACAGCCGGTAGAAGGCGAGGACGTCGGGACGGAACGGCACGCAGCGCACCTCGTGCTGCGGTGCGGCCGCGGCGAGGGCCAGGATCTCCGGGTCCGGCGCCACGCCCACCAGCGTCAGGGTGATCGGCCGCTCGAGCGCGGGCAGCGCCCGCAGCAGCACCGCGTGGTCCTTGCGCCGCGCCACCACGCCGACGGTGGGCCGCCACGGACGCCATCCCGCCAGCACGCGCGCGGTTTCGATCGCGCCGCCGGGCACGTCACGGTCGATCCGCGCGAGGTCCACGCCGTTGGGCACCACGCTCACCCGCCACGGCGGCGCGCCCCGCCGGACCAGTGCGCGCGCCACGGCGCGGCTCACCGCGATGGTGCGGTCGGCGACGAAGCCGTTGAGCATCACGGACAGCGGGAGTGACCGCGGCATCTGGCGCCGGGTCATCACGCACGCGGCCGGCAGGCGGCCCGCGAGCCGCGCCAGGCGGCAGGCGGCGCGATCGCGCGCCGCGTGGGAGTTCACCACGTCCGCAGCGGCCTGCCGCGCCACGCCGGCGATCTCGAGTGCCAACCGCGCCGGACGCTCGAAGGCCAGCGGCACCACCTCGAGCCCCGTGTCGTGCGCGGTCGCCGCCAGCAGGCTCTCGGGCCGGCAGCCCACGATCACCCGGTGCCCCGCGTCCCGCTGAGCGGCGGCCAGCGCCGCGATCGAGATGGTCGAGCCGGCCCCGTCGCCCTGATGGGTCAGGTGCAGGATGGTGAGCGCCTCGGCCCCGGCGGCGCCCCGACGGGGATCGACGCCGGGGGCGCGATCAGTCCACGAGGGCCGGACGGGATTCACCACCGAACTGCAGGTTGTGAAGCCGGCGGTAGACCCCGCCGACGGCGAGCAGCTCCTCGTGGCGGCCGCGCTCGACGACCCGGCCATGGTCGAGCACCAGGATCTGCGTGGCGTGCTGGACCGTGGACAGGCGATGCGCGATCACGAACACCGTGCGGCCCTCCAGCAGGCGGTCGATGGCCTCCTGGACCAGGTGCTCGGCCTCCGAGTCCAGCGCGCTCGTCGCTTCGTCGAGGATCAGGATCGGCGGGTCACGCAGCAGGGCGCGGGCGATCGCGATGCGCTGGCGCTCTCCCCCCGAGAGCCGGGTGCCCCGCTCCCCGAGCATCGTGTCGTAGCCCTGCGGCAGCGCGGCGATGAACCCGTGGGCGTTCGCCGCCCGGGCGGCGCCCTCGATGGCGGCCGCGTCGAACCGGTCGAGCGACCCGTAGGCGATGTTCGCCTTCACGGTGTCGTTGAACAGCACCGTCTCCTGGCTGACGATCCCCATCAGGCTGCGGAGCGAGGGCAGCGTGATCTCCCGCAGGTCGCGCCCGTCCAGGCTGATGCCGCCCGCGGTGGGCTCGTAGAAGCGCGGCAGCAGGTCCACCAGGGTGCTCTTCCCGGCCCCGCTCGCGCCCACGATCGCCACGACGTCGCCCTGGCGCGCCACCAGCGAGAGATCCTGGAGCACCCGTGCCTGGCCGTCGTAGCTGAACGACACGTCACGGAAGATGATGGCCTCGCGGAACGCGCGCACCTCGACGGTCCCCGACGCCTGCGCCTCGGTCGCCGGCTCGTCGAGCACCTGGAGAACCCGCTCGCCCGACGCGAGGGCGTTCTGGAACTGGGCCGGCCAGTTCGACAGGAACTTGAGCGGCACCAGCAGGCGCAGCGCCACGAACAGGAACATGATGAAGCTCTCGGGGCTGATCGACGCCGTCGGGCCCGTGGCCATGCGCGCGCCCACCCACAGCAGCACCACCGTGACGAGGGCGCCGAAGGTCTCGCTGATCGGCGCGCCGAGGGTCGCCAGGCGCTGCATGCGGATCACGCCCCGCGCGTAGCGGTTGGCGGCGTCGTAGAACCGGCGCCGCTCGTAGGGCTCGGCCGCGTACGACTTCACCAGCCGCACGCCCGACACCGTTTCCTGCATCAGCGACGTCAGGTCGCCGCGGTCGTCGAGGGTGCGGAGGTACCCGCGGTGCAGCCGCCGCACCAGCGGCCGCAGCCCCAGGATGAGCACCGGTGCCAGGACCAGCGACAGGATGGTGAGCCGCCACGACAGCGCGATCAGCATCACCACGTACACCGCGAGCGTGGCGATCGACTGCACGAAGTTGAGCGCCTCGTTGCCGACGATCGGCTTGACGGCCTCGGCGTCCGCCAGCATCCGGCTCAGCAGCTGACCGCCCCGGGTCTGCTGGTAGTAGACGAGGCCCATCCCCTGCAGGTGCGCGTACAGCCGGATGCGCATGTCGCGCACCACCTTCTCCTGCACCGTGGCGATGCTGACGCGGGAGAAGTACACCAGCAGGTTCTTGGCCACCATCGCCGCCAGAATGACGATGATGACGTTGCGCAGCGCGACCTGGACGTTGTCGTTGGGGAGCAGCGGGCCCACCACGTCGTGCAGCAGCCGCTCGACCTGGTTCGCCCCCTCCGGGGGCAGGAGCGACGACGCGTGGAACACGACCCGGAGGAACGGGATGACGAGCGCGAAGGTGAAGCCGTCGAACAGGGTGCCGATGACCGTCGCCACCAGCGCGGCGACGACCACGGCCAGGTAGGGCCGGACGAACCGGAACAGCTCCGGGTAACGGCCCACGCTAGCGGGCGGATCGCGGCTGGAGCAGGGCGACGGGCAGGATCATCTCCTCCGGCGAGACGCCGCCGTGCAGGAACGCGCCGCGATAGCGGGCCTGGTACTCGCGCAGCTTGGTCGGGTAGACGAAGAAGCGGTCCTCGGTGGCGATGACGCAGCGGACCCCGAGTCCTCGCGCGGGCAGGCCGTAGGTCACCGGATTCTCGACGGAGATGGCCGACTCGGGATCCTCGGGGCGGAGGTCCTCGCCGAACTTGAAGCGGAGGTTGTTGGTGGCGTCGCGCTTGGCGTACACCGTGGCGGGGCTGAGGCAGTGGATCGAGCCGTGGTCGGTCGTCAGCACCACCGGCACGTGCCGCCGCTCGGCCTCGACCAGCGCCGCCCGCAGCGGCGAGCGCTCGAACCAGGCGCAGGTGAGCGCCCGCAGCGCCGCCGCGTCGCGCGCCACCTCGTACAGGATGGCGTTCTCGGAGCGTCCGTGGGTCAGCTGGTCGACGAAGTTGAACACCATCGCCGTGACGCCGTCCTGCGCGAGCATCGCGGGCAGCCGTCGCTGCACGTCCTCCCCCTCGCCGGTGCCGAACAGCTTCTCGTAGCGGCACGGCACGGGCCGGCCGGTCACCCGCTCCAGCTGCCGGGCCAGCAGGTCGTGCTCGTGCGCATTGAGGCTGTCCTCCTCGTGCTCGGTCCACCAGGCGGGATGCTGGGCGGCGATGTCCCGCGGGAGCAGCCCCGCGAAGATCGCGTTGCGGCTATACGGCGTCGCGCTCGGCAGGATGCTGAAGTAGTGGCTCGTCTCGACGTCGAACAGCGGCGTCACCTGCGGCAGCAGCGCCTCCCACTGGTCCAGCCGCAGGCAGTCCACCACGACGAACAGCACCCGGCCGTGCTCGCGCAGCACCGGCAGGACCATCTCCTCGACGACGTCGGGCGAGAGTGCGGGCCGGTCCGCGTCGGGCTGCGCGATCCAGCGCGGGTAGTTCCGCGCGATGAAGCCGGCGAAGTCGCGCCGCAGTCCGCCCATCAGCGCCTGCAGCGCCTGCGCCAGGCCGGGCTCCGCCGCCTCGGCGAGCTTGAGCTCCCACTGCATCAGCTCGCGCCACACGTCGATCCATTCCCGCCAGCCGAGCGCGGTGCCGCGGCGCGCCTCCAGCTCGCGGAACCGCGTGACGAACTCGCGCGACAGGTGCTGCTGGCGGATCCGGTCACCCTCGAGCAACCGGGTCACGACGGAGAGGATCTGGCGCGGGTGCAGCGGCTTGACGAGGTAGTCGTCCACCGCCATCCCGATCGCCTCGCGGAGCACCGCGGGGTCCTCGGACTTGGTGACCATCACGACCGGCACCGCGGGATCGAGCTCCCGGATGGCGTGGCACAGCTCGAGTCCCCGGCGCCCCGGCATCTGCTCGTCCACCAGCACCAGGCCGTACGCCTGGCGGCGCAGCAGCTCGAGTGCGTCGTCGCCGTGGGTGGCGGCTGCGACCTCGTATCCCTGGTCGGCGAGGAACCGGCGATGCGACTCGAGGCCCTCGATCTCGTCGTCCACCCACAGGATGCTCTTGGGGCGCGAGGCCATCGGGGCAACCTAGCCGCTCCCCGGGCGTGGCGCTACATTGCGCGCGACCCCGCTCGCCCGCGCGCCATGAGCCATCCCGCCCTCGCGACCACCGACGACACGTTCGCCAAGCTCCTCGCCGACACCGTGCGCGGGCCGCAGCGCGACGGCGTGTTCGCCCTGTGGCTCGTCGTGCGCGCCGCGCTGGCCGCCGCCCCGCCCGCGCCCCCGCCCGCCCGGCACGCCGACCGGCTGCGGGCGCTCGCCGCGCGCATCCGGAGCCTCAACGCCCCGGCCCCGCTGCGCCGCTCGCTGGTAGCGGCGATCGCCGACCTCGGCGCGCCCCGCGCCGCCGTGGCCGCCACGGTCCTCGCATCCCTGGCCTCCCCCGCCGCCGAGTGCCTGGGACGGACCGCCGCCGACGCCGTCCAGGCCGCGGCGCGCGCCGCGCGCCCCGGCGCGCGGCAGGCGTAGCGGATCCGTGAAGACCCCGCCCGACATCCCGCGGCGCTCCAACCCGGTCACCGACGTGGTCGGCCGGGTGGACGCGCGCCTCGGCGGCGCGGCCAGCAGCGACACGGTCGCCACCGGCTTTCCGAGCGTCGACCGGATCCTGGGCGGCGGCCTGCGCCAGGGCGACCTGGTCGTGCTGGGCGGCGACGTGGGCGTCGGCAAGTCGTCGTTCGCGCTGGCGGTCGCGCTGCGGATCGCCGAGCGCGGCGAGACCGCCGCCGTGATCTCCGGCGAGATGGACGAGGACCGGCTGTGGGAGCGCGCGCTCGCCATCGAGGCGCGGACCCGACTCGACGACATCCGCCGCGGCACCGTCTCCGACGAGGCGCGGGCGGCCCTGGGGGCCGCCGCGGTGCGGCTGCGGAACCGGCCGCTGGTGTACCGCCCCATGGCGGCCCGGAGCTTCGAGGAGGTGGCCGACCGGCTGCGCGCGCTCCACACGCCCTTCGCGGCCGTCGACTTCCTGCAGCTGCTCCCGCCCACCCGCGCCGACGTGGAGCGCGCCGAGCAGGACGCCACCGCGGTCCGCCTGCTCAAGGAGATCGCGCTCGAGGCCAACGTCGCATTGCTGCTCGTCGCCCAGCTGCCGCGGCTCAACCCCAAGCGCCGCGACCCGCGACCCTCGCTCGACGACTTCGGCGCGCTCGGCGCGGTGAAGTACCACGCCGACGTCGTGCTCGGACTGTACCGCGAGGAGATGTACCAGGTGACGCGAGGCGTCGAGGGGGCGACCGAGCTGATCGTGGCCAAGAACCGCCACGGTGCGACCGGCTTCGTGGACCTCTATTTCTACCGCGACTGGATGCGCTTCGAGGACATGCTCGAGCCGGACCGCTAGCGGCCCGGCGCGGTTGCCTCCCTCGGCCCGGCCGTCGGAGCGGAGGCGGCCGCCGAGGTGAGCGTGTACTCGGAGATCCTCGGGCCGAGCCCGACGTGCCGGACCAGCACCCACAGGGGCTGTCCCCGGCGCTGGGCGTACACCGTGATCTGGCCCGTGTCGCTCGTCCCGCCCTCGATCTGCCACCCGGCCGCCGGCAGCACCGCGCGATAGAAGCTCGCCACCGAGTCCAGCGTGAACGGCGCCACGAACGCGCGCTGTTCCACCTCCGCCGTGATGCTGCTGTCGCGGGGGAACGAGCGCGGGACCCGCGGCACGTCCGCGAGGAACCGGGGGTTGGGCGCGGCGCTGGCGGGCTTGGCTTCGTGCCTGCCGCAGGCAGCGGCGGCGGCGGTGACGACGAGGAATGCGACCCGGCGGGCGTGCATGGCGCGAAGTATCGGAGCCGCCGCCGGAGCGGTCAAGGCGTCGTTGCTGCACCTCCGAGCGCGGACTACATTAGCCGTATCCGCGGAGGCTCCAGTGGCCGGCCACAATGTATGGAAGAAGATCAAGCGCAAGAAGGCCGTAACTGACGCCAGGCGCGGCGCTCAATTCACCAAGCTGATCAAGGAAATCACCGTCGCCGCTCGCCAGGGCGGCGGCGACCCCGCGGGCAACGCGCGGCTCCGGACGGCCATCGACGCCGCCCGCGTCGCCAACATGCCGTCCGACAACATCGAGCGCGCGATCAAGAAGGGCACCGGCCAGCTCGAGGGCGTGCAGTACGAGGAAGTGACGTACGAGGGGTACGGCCCCGGCGGGGCGGCCATCTTCATCGAGGTCACGACCGACAACGCCAAGCGGACGGTCGCCGACATCCGCCACCTCTTCACCCGCTTCGACGGCAAGCTCGGCACCACCGGCTCCGTCGCCCACCTGTTCGAGAAGCGCGGGGAGTTCTACGTCCCGGCCGCCAAGTACGACGAGGACGCGACCATCGAGGCTGCCCTCGAGGCGGGCGCCCTCGACGTGGTGAAGGAAGGGGACCACTTCGTCGTCACCACCCAGCCTCACGACTTCCACGCCGTCCAGGAGTCGCTGAAGAAGCACGGCATCGCGTGGGAATCGGCCGAGATCGCGATGATTCCGCACTCCACGGTGCGGGTCGAGGGGCGCGACGCCGAGAAGCTGGTCAAGCTGATGGGGGAGCTGGAAGAGCACGACGACGTGGCCCGGGTCTCCTCCAACTTCGACGTCGACCTCGAGGCGCTGGCCGAGGTGTGATCGTGCTCGGGCTGGATCCGGGCGCCGCGGCCACCGGGTACGGCGTGGTCGAGCTGGAGGCGCCCGGCGTGATCCGCCTGGTCGAGTGCGGGGTCGTCCGCACCGCCGCCTCCTCGCCGCTGGAGCAGCGCCTGTCGCAGATCTTCGACGCCGTCTCCGAGATCATCGCCCGCCACCGGCCCGGCGCCATCGCCGTGGAGAGCGTGTTCGTCGCCAAGAACCCGCACACGGCCCTGGTGCTGGGACACGCGCGCGGCGCCGCGCTCCTGGCCGCGGCCAAGGCGGCCGTGCCCGTGCGGGAGTACGCCCCGACGATGGTGAAGAAGACGGTGGTCGGCACCGGGACGGCGACCAAGGTCCAGGTCCAGGTGATGACGGCGCGCCGGCTGCACCTGCGGACGCCGCCGACGCCCGACGACGCGGCCGACGGCGTGGCGGTGGCCCTCACCCACTGCATGCGGGGGGCGCGCCCCTTCCGGCGCGCCGCGGTCGGATGATCGCCCTGCTCGCCGGCACGCTCGCCGTCAAGGAGGCGGACCGCGTGGTGGTGCGCACCACCAGCGGGGTGGGCTACGAGTGCTTCGTCACCACCCGCGCGCTCGCCGACCTGCCCAACCTCGGCCAGCCGGTCGAGCTGCACACGTCGCTGGTCGTGCGCGAGGACGGCCAGTCGCTGTACGGCTTCACCACCGCCGAGGAGCGACGGGTGTTCCAGCGCCTGCTGCAGGCGAGCGGGATCGGCCCGCGGCTGGCGCTGGCCATGCTGTCCCAGTACTCGAGCGAGCGGCTGGTCCGCGGCATCCGCGAGCGGGACGTCGCCACGCTGGTCGCGGTGCCCGGCGTCGGCAAGAAGACCGCCGAGCGGCTCATCCTCGAGCTGGCCGACAAGACCGGAGACCTCGCCGCGGAGCCGGCGGCGCCGACCAGCTCGGCCACCGACGCCGCGACCCAGGCCCTGATCCGCCTCGGCTACAGCGCGCCCGAGGCCGACGACGCGGTGCGCCGCGCGCTGGCGCAGGACGGGCGGCGCGACACTGCGGCGCTGCTCAAGGCCGCGCTCGGCTTCCTCGCCGGCGGCCGGCGATGACCCCCGGGCGCTCGGAGATCACCACCCCCGACGTGCTGCCCGAGGAGCGCAGCGCCGAGGCCTCGCTGCGGCCCTCGCGGCTCGACGAGTTCGTCGGCCAGGCCAAGGTGAAGGAGAATCTCCAGATCGCGATCGACGCGGCCCGCGGCCGCGGCGAGCCGCTCGACCACGCGCTGTTCTTCGGCCCGCCGGGCCTGGGCAAGACCACCCTCGCCATCCTGCTCGCCAAGGAGATGGGCGTCAGCATCCGCACCTCCTCGGGCCCGGTGCTCGAGCGCCCCGGCGACCTCGTCGGCCTGCTCACCGGGCTGAGGCGCGGCGACATCCTGTTCATCGACGAGATCCACCGGATGCGACCCACGCTCGAGGAATTCCTCTATCCCGCGATGGAGGATTGGCGGGTGGACGTGCGCGTGGGCGACGGCCCGCACGCCGAGACCATCCCGATGGCGCTCGAGCCGTTCACCCTCATCGGCGCCACCACGCGCTACGGACTCCTGACGCCGCCGATGCGCGCCCGGTTCGGCATGGTCGAGCGGCTCAACTTCTACCCGCCCGAGGACCTGGCGCAGATCGTGAAGCGCTCGGCCGGCATCCTCGCCGTCGAGACCGACGGCGGCGGCGCCGACGAGATCGCCAAGCGCAGCCGCGGCACGCCCCGGGTCGCCAACCGCCTGCTCCGGCGGGTGCGCGACTACGCGGCCGTGCGCGCCGAGGGCCGCGTGGACCGGGAGACCGCCCGGCAGGCGCTCGCGCGGCTCGACGTGGACGAGTTCGGCCTCGACGACATGGACGCGCGGCTCCTGAAGACCATCATCGAGAAGTTCGAGGGCGGGCCCGTCGGCCTGGGCACGCTCGCGGTGGCGGTGGGCGAGGACGCCGGCACGCTGGAGGAGGTCTACGAGCCGTACCTGATCCAGCAGGGGTTCCTCCAGCGCACCCCCCGCGGCCGCGTCGCGACGCCCACCGCCTACCGGCACTTCGGCTTTGCCGCGCCGGAGGGCCAGAACTCGCTCTTCGGTTCGTGAGGGCCGCGGTGGACCGCCGGCGGCCACGCTGAGAACAGCGGCCTTCGACTACGGCCTGCCCCCGGAGCTGATCGCGCAGGCCCCGCTGGCGGAGCGCGACGCCAGCCGGCTCCTCGTGCTCGAGCGCCGCAGCGGCACGGTGAGCCACCGGCGGTTCGCCGACTTCCCCGATCTGGTGGCCCCCGGTGACCTGGTCGTCCTCAACGACTCGCGCGTGATCCCCGCCCGGCTGCCGGCGCGCCGGTCGGGCGGCGGCGCCGCCGAAGTGCTGCTCGTGGCCCGCGAGACGGACGGCGCGTGGCGGGCCCTGGTCCGGCCCGGCGCCCGCATCCGCGCGGGCTCCCAGCTCGCCCTTGGCGGCGAGGACGCGGTGGAGGTCCTGGCCACCCTGCCCGACGGCCAGCGGCGCGTGCGCCTGGCAGGGCCCGGGGGGGACGCGGCGGTCGTCGCCCGGCGGGGGCAGGTTCCCCTTCCTCCTTATATCAGGCGCGCGCCGGCGGAAGCGGACCGGGAGCGCTACCAGACCGTCTACGCCACCGAGCCGGGCTCGGTGGCGGCGCCCACGGCAGGGCTGCACTTCACGCCCGCGGTGCTCGAGCGGCTGGAGCGGCGGGGGGCCGCCGTGGCGCGGCTGACGCTGCACGTGGGCCCCGGCACCTTCCGGCCCGTGTCGGTTGCCGAAGCCGAGCACCACCGGCTGGACCCGGAGGCCTACGTGCTTCCCGAGGCGACGGCGCGGGCCGTCGCGGCCGCGCGCCGCGCGGGCCGCGCGGTCTGGGCCGTGGGCACCACGGTCACCCGGGTGCTCGAGGCGGGCACCGACGGCGCGGGCGGGGTGAAGCCGGCGGCGGGCTGGACGTCGCTGTTCATCCGGCCGGGTCACCGGTTCGCGGTCGTGGACCGGCTGCTCACGAACTTCCATCTGCCGCGGTCCACGCTGCTGATGCTGGTCTGCGCCTTCGCCGGGAGAGAGAGGGTCCTGGCGGCGTACGCCGAGGCGATCAAAGAGAGATACCGGTTCTACAGCTATGGCGACGCGATGCTGGTTCTGTGACGGAAAGGCAGTGATCAGGGCAGTTGCCAGACGGCAAGGTGGGAGTGGTTCCCAGTTGTGCAGTTCTTCGGATGCCAGACCAGTGACTCGGAAGACGGCGGTCGGGAGCCTGTTCTGGGTCTGGGCGACTTCAGTCTGGTCACCACTGTCAGCTTGCCGTCCGGCAACTGCTCTGATTGCCGTCGGTCTATCCACTGATTCTCTCGAGGGTGCGTGTTCGAATTCGATCTACAGGCCACCGACGGTGCGGCCCGAGCCGGGCAATGGCGCCTCCCGCACGGCGTCGTCCAGACCCCCTGCTTCATGCCCGTGGGCACCCAGGGCACGGTGCGCACGCTGTCGCCGCGCGACCTCGAGGCCTGCGGGGCGAGCCTGGTGCTGGCCAACACCTACCATCTCCACGTGCGCCCCGGCGAGGCCGTGGTCGCCGCCCTCGGCGGGCTGCACCGCTTCATGGGCTGGCCCCATCCCCTGCTCACCGACTCCGGCGGCTTCCAGGTGTTCTCGCTGGAGGGCCGGCGCCGGGTCGCCGAGGAGGGCGTGGAGTTCCAGAGTCACGTGGACGGCGCACGCCGCCACCTCTCGCCGGAGCGTGCGGTCGAGATCCAGTGGGCCCTCGGCGCGGACGTGGCGATGGCCTTCGACCACGTCGTTCCGGGGCCGAGCGGACGGGAGGCGGCCGAGGACGCCGCGGCCCGGACGCTGCGCTGGCTGGGGCGGGCCGCGGCGCGGTTCGCCGAGCTGGCGCGCGACGCCCCGGAGCGCCAGACGCTGGTGCCGATCGTCCAGGGCGGCACCTTCGCCGACCTCCGCCGCGCGGCGCTGGCGGGCGTGCTCGACGCCGGCTCCTGGCGGGCCGTGGCCGTCGGCGGCCTGTCGGTCGGGGAGCCCAAGCCGCTGATGGACGGGGTCCTGGAGGAGCTCGAGCCCGTGCTCCCGCCCGCGCTTCCCCGTTATCTTATGGGGGTCGGCTTTCCCGAGGATTTCGTCTCGGCGATCGCGCGGGGCATGGACCTCGCGGACTGCGTGGCGCCGACGCGGATGGGGCGGAACGGCGCCGCCTTCACCGACGACGGCCCGGTCAACATCCGCAACGCGCGCCACCGCGAGGACCCGGCGCCGCTCGACCCGGCGTGCGACTGCGAGACCTGCGTGACCTTCTCGCGCGGCTATCTGCGTCACCTGTTCGCCGCGGACGAGCTGCTGGGGTTGAGGCTGCTGTCGCTGCACAACGTGCGGTTCCTGATCCGGCTCGCCGCGCGCGCCCGGGACGCGATCCTGGCCGGGACCTTCGATGGGTGGAGCCGCGCGTGGCTCGCCCGCTACAGGAGCAGGGAGCAGGCGTGATCGTTCATCCGGTGTTCGCGATGCTCGCACCGTCCGGCCAGCAGGGGGGCGGCGCGATCTCGGTATTCGTGCTCCAGATCGTGGCCTTCATCGCGATCTTCTACTTCATCCTGATCCGCCCGCAGCGGCAGCAGCAGAAGCGGCACGAGGAACTGCTCAAGCAGGTCAAGCGTGGCGACGAGATCGTGACCTCGGGCGGCGTCGTGGGCGAGGTCGTGCACGTCAAGGACGACCGGATCACGGTCAAGAGCGGCGAGGCGAAGCTGGTGATCGAGCGGAAGGCGATCGCGCGGGTCGTCACCCGCACCGCGGAAGAGGCGTCCACGACGTGAGCCTCAGGCAGCTGCACCTGCTCGGGTCGCCGGTGCTGCGGCAGCGCGCCCACGAGGTCGCGGGCGTGGACGAGGGCGTGCGCGCCCTGGTGGCCGACCTGTTCGAGACGATGCGGGCGGCGAAGGGCGTGGGGCTCGCGTCCAACCAGATCGGGGTCGCCCGCCGCGTGGCGGTCGTGTCGGTCGAGAACGAGGGCGAGTTTCCGCTCATCAACCCGGTCATCGTCGAGAGCGCGGGCAGGCAGGTCGGCGAGGAGGGGTGCCTGTCGATCCCCGACATCTACGCCGACGTCGAGCGGGCGGAGCGGCTGGTGGTGGAGACGCTGGACGAGACTGGGACGCGCCAGCGCATCGAGGCCCGGGGGTATCTCGCCCGCGCGATCCAGCACGAGATCGATCACCTGGACGGCATCCTGTTCCTCGACCGGATCGGGCCGCTGAAGCGGCGCCGCCTGCTCGCGGACTGGAAGAAGTCGCGGCAGGGTGCCGAGGGCCATCTCAAGGACGTCGTACCGGAGGGCGCCAGCAAGCTGTAGGCAACCGTGCGGGTTCTCTTCTACGGAACGCCCGAATTCGCGGTCCCATCGCTCAAGGCCCTCGTCGGCGAGGGCTTCGACGTGGCCGCAGCGGTGACGCGGCCCGACAAGCCCACCGGCCGGCACCGCTCCGCGGCGCACCCCTCGGCGGTGAAGGTCGCCGCCGCGGCCGAGGATCTCCCCGTGCTCCAGCCGGAGCGGCCCGCGACGCCGGAATTCCTGGAGGCGGCCCGCGCCCTGGCGCCTGACCTCGCCATCGTGGTCGCCTACGGCCACATCCTGCCCCAGGCGCTGCTCGACGTCCCGCGCCTCGGCTCGGTGAACGTCCACGCCTCCCTGCTGCCCGCGCTGCGCGGCGCCGCGCCCATCCAGCGCGCGATCCTGGAGGGCCGCACCGAGACCGGGATCACGATCATGCAGATGGACGCCGGGATGGACACGGGGCCGATCCTCCACCAGGTCGCGACCCCGGTCGCGCCGGACGAGACCGGCGGAGAGCTGTCGGCGCGTCTGGCGGAGCTGGGGGCCGAGGCGCTCATCGAGGCCCTCACCCTGATGGAGGAGACGGGCCTCGAGCCGCGACCACAGGAGCACGCCGGGGCCACGCTGGCGCCGAAGATCACCCGCGAGGAGGAGCGGTTGGACTGGACCTGCCCGGCCCAGCTGGTGGCCCGGAAGATCCGCGCCTTCGATCCGCGGCCGGGTGCCTGGACCTCGTGCCGGTCGCGCGACCTGAAGCTGTTCGGCGCCGGCGTCGTGCCGGAGAGCGGCGAGCCGGGCCGCGTGCTCGCGGTCGGCGACGCGCTGCGGGTCGCCTGCGGGACGGATGCCGTCGTGGTGGCGGAGGTGCAGCCGGCGGGTCGCGCGCGGATGGCCGCGCGGGCGTTCGTGAACGGTCGCGGCATCGCGGTGGGGGACCGGCTGTCGTGATCCCGCAGCTCCCCCGCCTGCACGCGGTGACCGACGACCGCGTGGTCGCCCGCGGCGGCCTGGCCGCACGGGCGGCCGAGCTGGCTGCGGCGGCGGGCCCCGAGCTGGCCGTGCACCTGAGGACCCGGATCCTCGGCGGCGCGGCCCTGCTCGACCTGGCGCGCGCCGTGGGCGCCGCGCTGACGCCGCATGGCAGCTGGCTGGTGGTGAACGGGCGAGCCGATGTCGCGCGCGCCGCCGGCGCCCGGGCCGTGCAGCTGGGCCGCGGCGGCCTCACGGTGTCCGAGGTGCGGCGGGTCGCGCCGGGCCTGCCGGTGGGCCGGTCCGTGCACGACATCGCCGAGCTGCGGGCGGCCGGTGCGGAAGGGGCCGACTTCCTCGTCGCGGGACCGTTGTTCGCGACGGCCAGTCACCCGGGCGAGCCCGCCGCCGGGCCGGGGCTCGTGCGCGCGGCCGCCGCGACCGGCCTGCAGGTGCTCGCGATCGGCGGCCTCGAGCCCGGGAACGCCCGCGCGGCGCTCGAGGCCGGGGCGTGGGGCGTGGCCGCGGTGCGGGCGCTGTGGGAGAGCGGCGAGCCGGGTGCCGCCGCGCGGGCGTTCCTCGAGGCCCTGCCCGCGGCCGCCACCCTCCCCGTGACGGTGAACGGGGAATCGCGGCTGGTGCCGGCGGGTACAACGCTGCGCGGACTGCTGGCGCAGCTGGATCTCGACCCCCGCGCGGTGGTGGTCGAGCACAATCGCCGCATCGTCCGCCGTGACGGGCTGGAGTCCGCGCGGCTCTCGGCGGGCGACGCGGTCGAGCTGGTTCACTTCGTGGGCGGCGGCTGAGCGCCCGATGAGCGTGCGACGATGACGACGACGGTGATGGCCCCTGCGTTCCAGGACACGCCCCTGGTGGTCGGCGGCCGGAGCTTCCGGTCCCGGCTGCTGGTCGGCACCGGCAAGTACCAGGACAACGCGACCATGATCCGCGCGCTCGAGGCGTCGGGCGCCGAGGTGGTCACGGTGGCCGTGCGCCGCATCAGCCTCGACCGGTCCAAGGAAGACGGCATCCTCCACCACCTCGACCCGACGCGCTTCTTCCTCCTCGCCAACACCGCCGGGTGCTTCACGGCCGAGGACGCGATGCGCTACGCGCGGCTGGCCCGCGAAGCGGGCTTCAACGAGTTCATCAAGCTGGAAGTGATCGGCGACCAGAAGACGCTGCTGCCGGACGTGGCCGGACTGCTCGAGGCGGCGCGCACGCTGGCCAAGGAAGGCTTCAAGGTGATGGCGTACACCAACGAGGACCTGGTGACCGCGCTCCGCCTCGAGGACGCCGGCTGCGCGGCCGTGATGCCCCTCGCCTCGCCGATCGGTTCGGGGCTCGGGCTGCTCAACCCGTTCTCGGTGCGCACCATCAAGGCGCGCCTGGCAGTGCCGGTGATCGTGGACGCCGGGGTGGGCACCGCGTCGGACGCCTGCGTGACGATGGAGCAGGGCGTGGACGGCCTGCTCATGAACACCGCGATCGCCGAGGCGCGCGATCCCGTCGCGATGGCGCACGCGATGCGGCTGGCGACGGAGGCCGGCCGCGCCGCGCTCCTGGCCGGCCGGATGCCGCGGCGGGAGGTGGCGGTTCCATCGAGTCCCAGCACGGGGATGCTCTCGTAGACGGGCTCTTCGCGCGCTGGCGCCCGGCGTCGCCGCCGGTGGTCGCACCCGGCCAACCCCCGGAGGGCCGGGGCCGGCCCGGATGGGCGCGCCGCGCCGCGATGCTCGCCGGCGGTGTCGCCCTCACCGCGCTCGCGGGCTATCTTGTGGCGGCCGTGCTGATTTTTCCGGCCCCGCTCCTGCCGAACGAGCGCCGGGTGCCGCGCGTGATCGGCGCCCCGGAGGACGAGGCTCAGCGGGCCCTCCAGCGGCAGGGCTTCCGCCTCGAGATCGCCGACCGGGTGCCCCACCCGGCCTACGCCGCCGGGCTGGTGACGTGGCAGGACCCGTCGCCCGGCGTCGCGGCCCCGCGCGGCTCCGTCGTCGCGCTGACGGTGAGCCAGGGAGCCCCGCGGCGCATCGTGCCGGACGTGCGCGGGCTCGATCCCGAGCTGGCTCGCCGGCTCCTGGCGGCGGCCGGGTTCGCGGTCGGTCGCGTCGACACGGTGCCGGGCCCGCTGCCCGCGGGCGTCGCCGCCGGCACCTTCCCGGCCGGCGGCGACAGCCTGGGCGCCGGCAGCAACGTGGTGCTCCAGATCGCGAAGGGAGCCAAGTGACCGTACGCATCGCGCCGAGCATCCTGAGCGCCGACCTCGCGCACCTGATGGACGAGGTCGAGCGGGTGCTGGCCGGCGGCGCCGACCAGATCCACGTGGACGTGATGGACGGACACTTCGTCCCGAACCTGACCTGGGGCGCGCCGATCGTGGCCGCGCTGCGGCGCTTCACCGACGCGCCGCTCGACTGCCACCTGATGGTCGAGCATCCCGAGGCGTACATCGCGCCGTTCGCCGAGGCCGGCGCCACGTTCCTGACGATCCACGTGGAGGCCACCGCGCACCTCCAGCGGCACCTGGCGGAGATCCGCCGGCACGGCATGCGCCCGGGCGTGGCCCTGAACCCCGCCACCCCGCTGGGCGCGATCGAGGAGATCGTCGACGAGCTGGACCTGCTGCTGGTGATGACGGTGAACCCGGGCTTCGGCGGGCAGGCGTTCTGGGATCCCGCGATCGACAAGGTGCGCCGGGCGCGCTCGCTCCTCGCCGAGCGCGAGAGCCGCGCCCTGCTGGAGGTGGACGGCGGCGTGGCCCGCGAGACCATCCACCACCTCGCGGCGGCCGGAGCCGATACCTTCGTGGCGGGAAACGCGATATTCACCGTGGCCGACGCCGCCGCCGAGGTGCGGGAGCTGCGGC
This sequence comes from Gemmatimonadales bacterium, assembly GCA_035502185.1. Taxonomy (NCBI): domain Bacteria; kingdom Pseudomonadati; phylum Gemmatimonadota; class Gemmatimonadia; order Gemmatimonadales; species Gemmatimonadales bacterium. Next base: position 10,748 of record DATJUT010000101.1, on the reverse strand, counting down.
GCCTGGCGGAAGCCGGCGCGAGCGGGAGGACGGTCAAGCGATGAGAGCCCAGTGGATCGCGGTGGGAGTGGTCGTCCTGGTGCTGGGCGCAGGGCTCGTCCTGGGCCTCAAGCTCAAGCCCGAGATCTTTCCGGTCGAGGTGGGCTCCGCCGCGCCGAGCTTCGCGGCGACCGACCTGGCGACCAACCACCGGGTGACGCTCGCCGACTACCGGGGCCAGGTCGTGTTGCTCAACATCTGGGCCACCTGGTGCGAGCCGTGCAAGGTCGAGATGCCCTCGCTCGAGCAGCTCCAGAAGGAGATGGGCCCGCAGGGACTCAAGATCGTCGCGGTCAGCATCGACGAGAGCGGCCCCGACGTGGTGCGCCAGTACGCCCGGGACCTGGGCCTCACCTTCGGCATTCTCCACGACCAGTCCGGGCAGATCAAGGAGATCTACCAGACCACGGGGGTGCCCGAGAGCTTCATCATCAACCGCTCGGGCCGGATCGAGAAGAAGGTCATCGGCGCGACCGACTGGGACGCCACCGTGAACAAGGACCTCGTTCGCCGCCTGCTGGCGCAGCAAGGCTAGGGTGTCGCTCCGGGAGGCGATCGTCCGCCACTGGCCGCTGAAGCTGGCGGCGCTCGCGCTCTCGGTGATCCTGTGGGTGGTGATCGCGCTGGAGGAGCCGGCCACCCATCTCGAGGACATCCAGCTCGACCTCACCATCGCCCCGACCGCCGCGCTCGCGGAGCCGCTGCCTCCCATCCAGGCGCTCATCGCGGGACCGCGCGGCGAGTTCCTGAAGCTGGCCTCCGCGCCGCTCGTGATCCGCGCCGCCATCCCCGAATCGGCCGAAGGCACGCGCCACCGGCTGGTGATCTCGCCCGCCGACGTCGAGCTGCCGCGCAACGTCAAGGTGACCGTGCAGGAGGTGCTGCCCCGCGAGATCGAGGTCGTGCTCGACCGCCGCGCCCAGCGCAGCGTGCCCGTCGCCGTGCGCGCGGTCGTGGAGCCCGAGGCCGGCTACACCCTCGACGGGCCCGTGACCGTCGCGCCCGCCTCCGTGCAGGTCGCCGGCGCGCGCACCCTGCTCGGTGCGCTCGACTCGATCGCCACCCAGACGCTGCAGCTCAAGGACGTGACCGGCACGTTCGAACGGACGGTGCCGCTCGACACCACCGGCCACGCGGTGCTCCGCATCTTCCCCACCTCCGTCACCCTGTCCGGCAAGACCAAGAAGACGTGAAGGTCCTCGGCATCGAGACGTCGTGCGACGAGACCTCCGCGGCGGTCGTCACCGGCGGCGGGGCCGCCGCGCGGGTCGCCAGCTGCGTCATCCTCTCCCAGGACGTGCACGGCGTGTATCACGGCGTCGTGCCCGAGCTGGCCTCGCGCGCCCACCTGGTCGCGATCGGGCCCGTGGTCGCGCACGCGCTCGAGGAAGCGCGCCTCGACCTCGACGACGTGGATCTCGTCGCCGTCACCGAGGGGCCCGGGCTGATCGGCGCGCTGCTGGTGGGCGTGAGCTACGCCAAGGGGCTCAGCCTCGCGGCCGGCCGGCCGCTGGTGGGCGTGCACCACCTCGAGGCGCACCTCTTCGGGACCGCCCTCGACGATCCCGCCGCGGTTCCACCGTTCATCGGCCTCATCGTCTCCGGCGGGCACTCGCTCCTGCTCGACGTGCCGAGCTGGGGCGACTACCGCCTCCTCGGCGAAACGCGGGACGACGCCGTGGGTGAGGCGTTCGACAAGGTGGGCTCCCTGCTCGAGCTCGGCTACCCCGGCGGGCCCGCCGTCGAGCGAGCGGCCCGGTCCGGCGATCCGTCGCGCTACCACTTCCCGCGGCCCATGCTCAACGCCCGGCAGCGGCCGGGCGAGCCCGACTACTTCGACCTGTCGATGAGCGGACTGAAGACGGCGCTGATCCACGCCGTGAAGGCTTCGGCCGACCCGGCGGCCGACCGCCCCCACCTCGCGCGCGGCTTCCAGGACGCCGTGCTCGAGGTGCTCGTGACCAAGACGCTGCGGGCGGTGGACCACTGCGGGCGGCAGCGCGTCGTCCTCGGCGGCGGCGTGGCGTGCAACCGCGCGCTGCGCGACGCCATGGCTGCCGCGCTCCTCACCCGGGGCGCCACGCTGCACGTGCCCTCGCCCCGACTCTCCACCGACAATGCCGCGATGATCGCCCGCGTGGGGCTGTTCCGCGCCGCCGAGGCCGGACGCCCGGTGGACGCGGCCGCGCGGCTCCCCTTTCCAGGCCTGGTGCGCGCATGACCGTCTACCCGCTCCTCATTCACCTCGGCCGTTTCACCCTCACCGGCTACGGCATCATGATGATGCTGGGATTCCTGGTGGCCGGCTGGATCTACGGCCGCGAGCTGCAGCGGCGATCCCTGGATCCGGCTGTCGCCTGGGACACCGTCGTCATCGCCGTCGTGGGAGGCCTCGTCGGCTCCAAGCTCTACTTCGCCATCTCGGTCGGCCGGATCGCGGCCGCCTTTTCCCGTGGCGGGCTGGTGTGGTACGGCGGCCTGATCGGCGGCGCCGGGGCGGTCTTCGCGTACATGTGGCTCAAGCGGCTTCCCATCCGCTCCTGCCTCGACGCCGTCTCGCCCTCGCTCGTGGTCGGCTACATGCTCGGCCGCGTGGGCTGCTTCATGGTCAACGACGACTACGGACTGCCCTCGCGGCTTCCCTGGGCGGTCGCCTTTCCCGAGGGCTCGCCACCCACGACCGCGCGCATCCTGAGCGAGCAGTTCCACGCGGCGCTCCCCAAGGGCGTCATGCCCGACCAGGTGCTGACGGTGCATCCCACGCAGCTCTACGAAATCGCCCTCAGCTTCGTCGTCTTCTGGCTGCTGTGGCGCCGCCGCGAGCACCGGCACGCCGCGGGCTGGCTGTTCGCCGTCTATCTCGTGCTGTCCAGCCTCGAGCGCATCACCGTCGAGATCTTCCGCGCCAAGGACGACCGCATTCTCGGAGCCATCACCGTCGCGCAGCTGCTGAGCGCCGGGCTCCTCATGATCGGGCTGCTGCTCATGTGGCGCCTCGCGCGGCCCGAGACCGAAGGTCCGCAGCCGACGCTCGTGACGGGACCGCAGTAACGCGGTGGTCGTCGGTCAGGCTCAATGGGAATCGGAATCGCCGGAGGTGCCTATCGCGCCGGTATGATCCACTCGCGCGCGCTGGCTTCGTCGGTAAAGACCGCCGTACGCATGAAGCCTTCGGTGAGCGCCTGGAACTGTCGGGCGAGGCCGTACGCGGCTGGTGAGCTTGTCAGAATCGCCGCCGTCCAACCCGTCAGGACGGGTTGGACCGCTGTCCGCACCAGGTCGCTCAACGCCGCGCCGGCGGTGCGAAACTCGGCCTCCCGAATGTCCGCGAGTGACCGCCCGCACGCGCGCGCCTTCTCGTCGTTCATCAGGACCGTCATGTAGGTGGAGACGTCCTGGGCGGTGATGACGCCGGTCCACCGAGCGAACACGACCCCCAAGGAGGCGTCAACTTCGTATGTGATCGCCATGACCCGCCCCCCGATCCGCTCACGGCTACAATGGCGACCGGTGCAAGTCCGGACAAGTGGCCGCCGTGCCCGTCTCGAAGCTCGAGCGTACTGTTTAAGTTCTTGACATATGTCAAGATAGTTGACAGTTGCTTCCTTGACAGTTGGTGCTCGTGTAGACCGTTGCCATGATCGCAACATCAATGGAAATAGATACTTGCGGCTAATCATCCAGCCGGGCACGGCCATTGCCACTAGAGAAGGGCGTAGATGCAGCCGGTGGCGATGGAGTTCCTGAGGGGGGCGTCGCCTCGGCGTCCATGATAGCCTGCCAGATGGCAGGCTATCGTGTTTTCGGGTGGGGCGTTTCCGGTGCGCGGGCGGGATCGGGCGCATCCTGATCCGCCACGCGCTGCGCGCGGCGCCGCACAAACCACCAGACCACCGCCACGATCAGGCTCAGCGCGATCACGCCCTGGACGGCGAGCGACTGCACGGTGGGGTAGATGCCGAAGAAGTCGCTGCGTGGCGCGCCCGGCACCAGCGTCGAAGGAACGTAGCCGCCCTCCTGCATCTCCTTCACGCCGGTTCCCGCGAACACGAACGCCATGAAGAACAGCGTGGCGCCCGTCACGGCGAAGAACGGCCGCAGCGGGATCCGGAGGCCGAACCGCTCGATGCCGACGTAGACGGCGACGAGCACGACGGCGCCGGTCGCCAGGCCGAGCGTGATGGGCGCGGCGCCGCCAGCGCCGCCGCTCACGTACAGCGCCTTGTAGAAAAGCACCGTCTCGAAGCCTTCCCGATAGACGGCCAGGAACGCGACCGAGGCCAGGGCGAGGCTGCGGCCGCTGGCGGTGGCGGCCTCGACCTTCTCGCGCAGGAACCGCTGCCACACGGCCACTTCGACCTTCGACACCAGCCAGTAGGAGACGTAGAAGAGCACGCAGGCCGCGACCAGCATGACGCCGCCTTCGAGCGCTTCGCGCTGCGCCGCCCCGCCCGCGAGGAGCCACTCCAGCAATCCGGCGGTGGCGAGGCTGGCGAGCAGGGCGAGGCCGACGCCCCAGCGCACCGACCGCCGCTGCCGCGTCGAGCCGCTGCGCAGCACCACCGCCATGATGGCGGCCACGATGAGGATGGCCTCGAAGCCCTCGCGCAGAATGAGCAGGAAGCTCTCGGCGAGGAAACCCCAGCTCGTGTGACTCTCGCCAAGGACCGACTCGGCGGAATCCACGGTGCGGGTGAGCGCGCCGTAGTCCGGTGCGACGTCGGGCGCGCCCACCTGCACCGCCTCGCGCAGGGCGGCGAAACGCCGCTCCGCGCGCGAAGCGAGGCCAGCGTCGGCGATCCGCACCTTTGCCTCGACGCCTTCGAAGGCGAGATACGCGTCGAGCACCCGCGAGGCCGAGGCCGCCCGGTCCTCGCGGCGCCCCTGACCCACCGCGCCGGCGAGCAGAGCGCGCACGGTCGCGAAGGTCACGACGTCGCCGCCCGACGTGTGCGGCGCGGCCGTGTCCGACAGGCTCAGCACGTAGGCGATGGCGTCCCAGCGCTGCTCGCGCGAGAGCACCGGCCCGAACGCGGCCATGGCCGTGCCGGGGACGCCGTAGGTCAGCCTGCGGTAGTAATCGAGCGGAACGACGGGAGCGACGCCGCTGCGGAACGTCAGGTCGGCCGGCGGCGGCTTGAGGCCGGCTCCCGCGGGGCCGTCGCCCCGGCCGGCCACGCCGTGGCACATCGCGCACCTGGTCGCGTAGATGCGCGACCCCCCGGCGAGCGACGGCTCGCGGGCCGGGCGTTCGTCGAGCACGGCACCCACGGCCGCGTCGATCCGCCGCTCGAGCGCCGCCGCCCGCTGCGCGACCGAGTCGGCCGGCGACCGGGCGGCCAGCAACCGCTGCAGATCGTCGAGGTCGCGAACCGCCGGCGCCGCGAGGTCCGCCGGAAGCGCGCGCGCCGCGCGGAGCGCCTCGCCGACGAACAGCTTCGCCTCGTCGGCCTCCTCGGGCTGCGTGAAGGCTCCGCCCTGCCACGCCAGCGCGTACTCCTGCGCCGCGAGATGCACGGTGGCCGCCACGCGGCGCGCGGCGTCGCGCGCCTCGGGCGAGAGCGGTTCGGCCGGAAGAGAAGCGACTCGGGAGAGTGCGGTGACGACGACGAAGGCCAGGGCCGGCACGCCCATACCGATGAAACTCAATCTCAGGCTAGAGGATGCCGCAACGTAGCGGCGCCTCGCGCCCGCGGCAACCCGCCGCTACTCGAGCACGACGACCGCCGCGGCCACGCCGCCCGCGTGCGTGAGCGAGAGGTGACAGCGTGTGGCGCCCAGCTCGGCCATGCGGCGCTCGGCGGCGCCGTGGAAGACCAGGCCCGGGCGGCCGTCGGCGAAGCGGCGCACCTCGATGTCCTGCCAGCCGACGCCGTTGGCGCGACCGTCGCCCGAGAGCGCCTTGTACGCCGCCTCCTTGGCCGCGACGCGGGCCGCGAGGTGGAGCGAGGCGTGCGCGTACTCCGACGCCCGCGCGCGCTCGGCGGCCGTGAAGAGCCGCTGCATCGCGCGCTCGCCGTGCCGCGACAGGATCTCGTCCAGCCGCGACGACGGCACCAGGTCGATGCCGACTCCCAGCACGCTCATGGTCGTCCCATCCTGCGGCCCCCAGCCGCGCTCCGCGCCTCGGTGAACACCGTCAACCTCCCCACGCGGGCCACGCCGGCGGCTCGCCGCCCAGCGCCGCCAGGTTGAGCGCCGGCGCAACGCCGGTCCGCTGCCGGTAGCGCGCCGCGAAGTCCGTCAACCGGTCGGCCGAGAACGCCGAGCGCGGCACGCCGCACGCCGCCACGGCCGCTTCGATCGTGGCGGGCGAGCCCTCCACCTCGAGCAGCACGTCCATCCGGGGATACCACTCGATCCGCAGCGCGGCCCCGTCGAGGTCGTAGAACGCCACGCACCGGTCGATGGCGTCGGTGACGGCGAAGCCCAGCCGCGCCAGGATCGCCTCGACCGGCGCCGCGTCGCCGACCGTGCACTGCAGCTCCTCGCGCGCCTTGTAGCCGCCCTCCCGGCTCGTCGGCCCCTTCCACGTGAGCTCGGCGGGCCGCGGCGCGCCGCCGGCCGCCGCCCCGAAGCTGCGCAGGCGCAGCAGCTCGTCGCGCGCCTCGAGCGCGCGCGAGGGCACGTCGTACCGCCGGTCGCTCATCCGCCCCCGGAACCCGCGCCGGGCGCCGCCCGCCTCGAGCCGGGGCTCGAGCGCCGCCGGGTCGTCCACCACCGCCTTGAGCTCGATCTCCCGCCCGTTCACGGCGCGAACGTCGCGCCGACGACGGCGTCGGTGTCGGAGAAGTCGGCGAAGGCGGTGTACGCGCCTGCCGCGATCAAGTCGGGCACGGTGTACGAGCCCGTCGCCACCGCGATGGCCCGCGCCCCGATCCCGCGGCCGCAGGCCACGTCGGCGGGCGTGTCGCCGAGGATCACGACGTCCGCGCCGGCGACGTCCACGCCGAGGACTTCCCGCACCCTGCGCTGGGCGATGGCCGGCAGCGCAGCGCGGTCCCCGTGGTCCGACCCGTAGGCGCCCACGCGGAAGCGGCCGATGTCCATCCCCGCCGAGCGCAACTTCAAGCGTGCACCCTCGAGCACGTTGCCGGTCAGCAGCCCCACCACGCAGTCGTGCCGCCGCTCGAGGGCCGCGATGAGGTCGAGCACGCCGGGGTAGATCGTGGTCCTCTGTCCGGGCCGGCTCAGCTCCACCTCCAGCAGCCGGACGTAGGCCCCGAGCACCGCGTCGACCACGTCGTCGCCGTGGTCCCGCCCCGCCGCCGCGGCCAGCAGGCGCACGATCTCCGGGTCGGTGCGGCCGTCGAAACGGAAACCCGCCGCGGGGTGCGCGATGCCGAGCACCTCGAGCAGGGCCCGGTGGATGGCGCGCCGCCCCGCGCCGTCGGTCCACAGCAGGGTCCCGTCGAGGTCGAACAGGACGGCCTTCACGAGCGGACCAGCGCCAGCGAGCCGAAGATGCCCGCCGCCCCGAGCACCTGCCAGCCGGTCGGGACCTCGCCCAGGAGCGGCCACGCCGCGGCCAGCGTGACGACGGGCGTGAAGTTGGAGTAGAAGGCGGTGCGCGTGGCGCCGAGGCGGGCGACGCCCCGATACCAGATGAGGTAGGCCAGGACGAGCGCCCCGAGCGAGGAGAAGACCGTCCCGATCCACGCCGCCGGCGTCACGGCGCCCCATCGCTGCGCCAGCGCGGACGGCGCGCAGATCACCAGCAGAGGAATGGCGCCGAGCCCCATCGTCCACGCCGTCGTCACCGTCGGCCCGAGCGTGTCCACCAGCGGCTTGGCCAGGATCGTGTACCCCGTCCAGAAGACCACGGCGAGGAGCATCAGCAGGTCTCCGGCCAGGGTCCCCCGAAGCCCGACGGCGGCGCCGCTGCCCACCACCAGGGCGCCGATGCCGGCGGTCGAGAGGGCGAGCCCCGCGACGTCCTTCCACCGGAGGCGCTCCTGCCCCAGCAGCTGGCTGGCGACCGCGGTGAGCACCGGGACCGCGGCCATGATGAGCGCGGCGTTTCCGGCGCGGGTCCGGGCCATGCCCTCGATGTAGCACAGTTGATAGAGCGTGTTGCCCAGGACGCCGAGCAGGCTCAGGCGCACGAGCTGCCGCGCCGGGGGCCGCCGCGCGCCGGACGCCCACGCGAACCCGGCGATCGCGACGGCGGCGACCACGAACCGGACGGCGTTGAAGGAGAGCGGCGAGAGCACCTCGAACGCCGCCTTGATGACGATGTAGTTGACGCCCCAGATCAGGGTCATGACGACTAGCAGGCCGTCGGTTCCCGTGAGACCGCGGCGGGAGGCGGCCGTGGAGGCGGCCCCTTCGGCCGGCGCGGCGGGAAACGGAGCGGCACCCATGAGGCATCGAACCTAACGGCTCCCCCACCCCCGGCCAATCGCCGTCCGCGGCGGCCTTTCGATGGCGCGGCCCGTGGTTTGCACGCCCTGGCGGGCGGCCGACCGGGAGGGCCCCTGATCACCGGCACCGTGTTCGACATCCGACGCTACTCGATCCACGACGGGCCCGGCATCCGGACCACCGTGTTCCTCAAGGGATGCGCCCTGTCGTGCTGGTGGTGCCACAATCCGGAGAGCCAGGCCGCCGGGCCCGAGGTGGTGCTGCGCGGGGACCGCTGCATCCGCTGCGGCGCCTGCGTGGCGGCGTGCCCGCACGGCGCGATCGCGTGGGTGGACGGCGCGCCGCTGACCGACCGGTCGAAGTGCGAGGCCTGCGGCACCTGCACGCAGGCGTGCTGGGCCGAGGCGCGCGAGGTCGCGGGACGCCCGATGACCGTGGATCAGGTCGTGGCCGCGGCGGAGCGGGACCGCCCGTTCTACGAGGATTCCGGCGGCGGCGTGACGCTCTCGGGGGGCGAGCCGCTGCGGCAGGCGGCGTTCGCCGCGGCGCTGCTGCGCGAGGCGAAGCGCCGCGGCCTGCACACGGCGCTCGACACCTGTGGCCACGCGCCGTGGAGCCGGCTGGATCGCCTGCGGGCGGACGTGGACCTGTTCCTCTACGACCTCAAGCTGGCCGATCCCGCGCGGCATCGCCGGTACACGGGCGTGGGCAACGCGCGCATCCTCGCCAACCTCCGCGCGCTCTCGCGGCTCGGCCACCGGATCACGCTGCGCGTCCCCGTGGTGCCGGGCATCACGGACGACGCGGAGAACATCGACGCGTTGTGCGCCATCGCCGCCGCGCTGGCACATCCTCCGGCGGTGGACCTCCTTCCCTACCATAATGTCGGCGTGGGCAAGTACCAGCGGCTGGACCGGACGTACCGGCTGCCGCACACCGACGCCCCGACCCGCCGCCGGATGGACGAGATCGTCGCCACCATGGCCGCGGCGGGCCTGCCCGTCGTCAGGGACGGTACCCGATGATGACCGAGCGCGTTGCCCGCCTCCGGCGCCAGAGCCTCGACGCCATTCCCGCCATCTCCTCCGAGCGCGCGCGCCTGGTCACGGCGTTCTACCGCGACGGCGCCGGCGACGAGCCGGTCCCGCTGCAGCGCGCGAAGCTGCTCCGCCACCTGATGGAGCACCGGACCATCTGGATCGGCGACGGCGAGCTCATCGTCGGCGAGAAGGGACCGGCGCCCAAGGCCACGCCCACCTACCCGGAGCTGTGCTGCCACAGCCTCGAGGACCTCGACCTGCTCGACGGGCGCGACAAGATCCCCTTCGCCGTGAGCGCCGAGGTGCGGGCCGAGTACGCGGACGCGATCATCCCGTTCTGGCGGGGACGCTCGATCCGCGAGGCGTTGTTCGACGCGATGACGCCCGAGTGGAAGGCCGCGTACCAGGCCGGCGTGTTCACCGAATTCATGGAACAGCGCGCGCCCGGGCACACGGTGCTCGACGGCAAGATCTACCGGCGCGGGCTGCTCGACGTCGGCGCCGACATCCGGGCCGCGCTCGTGGCGCTCCCGGCGTCCGGCGCCGACGTGCCCGCGCGGCGCGCCGAGCTGCAGGCGATGCTCGTCGCGGCGGAAGCCGTCGTCCGCTTCGCCGCGCGCCACGCGGAGCGCGCGCGCGACCTCGCCGCCGCCGAGCGCGAGCCCGGCCGCCGGGCCGAGCTGCTGCGGATCGCCGAGGTCTGCACCCGCGTGCCCGGGCACGCCCCGCGGGATTTCTGGGAAGCGATCCAGGCGTACTGGTTCGTCCACCTCGGCGTCACCATCGAGCTCAACACCTGGGACGCCTTCAGCCCCGGCCGGCTCGACCAGCACCTGCTCCCCTTCTACCGGCGCGGGCTCGCCGACGGCTCCCTGACGCGGGAGCGCGCGGAGGAGCTGCTGCAGTGCCTGTGGATCAAATTCAACAACCAGCCCGCCCCGCCCAAGGTGGGCGTCACCGCGGAGGAGAGCGGGACCTACACCGACTTCGCGCAGGTGAACCTCGGCGGCACGCGGCCCGACGGCGGCGACGGCGTGTCGGACCTGACGATGCTGATGCTCGACGTGGTCGAGGAGATGCGCCTTCTCCAGCCGAGCGCCTCCGTCCAGGTGTGCGCCGCGAGCCCCGACGCGTTCCTCGAGCGCGCGGCGCGCATCATCGCGACCGGCTTCGGCCAGCCGTCGGTCTTCAACCACGATCTCATCGTCCGGGAGCTGGTGCGGCAGGGAAAGCGCGTCGAGGACGCGCGCAACGGGGGCTCGAGCGGCTGCGTGGAGGTGGGCGCGTTCGGCAAGGAGAACTACA
>DATJUT010000100.1 GCA_035502185.1 Gemmatimonadales bacterium | reverse complement strand
AGGCTCACCGTGAAGGTGGAGCCGCGGCCCGGCTCGCTCGCGACGGTGATGTCGCCGCCCATCAGCTGGCAGAACCGCCTCGAGATCGCCAGCCCGAGCCCGGTGCCCCCGTAGTTGCGCGCCGTCGAGGCCTCCGCCTGCGCGAACGCCTGGAACAGCTTCGCCAGCTGCGCCGCCGTCATCCCGATGCCCGAGTCGGCCACGCGGAAGACGCAGCGATCCCCGGCGCCGTTCTCCCCCTCCCGCGCCGCCGCCAGCGTGATCGTCCCGCCCTTCGTGAACTTGCAGGCGTTCGACAGCAGGTTGAGGAGCACCTGGCGCATCTTCGTCAGGTCGGAGCGCATCGTGCCCAGCTCGCCCGCGCCCTCGACCACCAGGCGATTGGCGTTCTTCTCCACCAGCGGCTGCACCGTCGTCGCGACGTCCTGGAGCATCTGGCGCACGTCGAACGTCTCGAGGTACAGTTCCGTCTTCCCCGCCTCGATCTTGGACAGGTCGAGGATGTCGTTGATCAGCGCGAGCAGGTGGCGGCCGGCGGTGTGGATCTTCTCGAGGTCCGGGGTGAGCGCGGTCTGGCCGAGCTCGGCGACCTCTTCCTGCAGCATCTCGCTGTAGCCGATGATGGCGTTGAGCGGCGTCCGCAGCTCGTGGCTCATGCTGGCGAGGAACTGGCTCTTGGCGCTGCTGGCGGCCTCCGCCTGGCGGCGCGCGGCCAGGAGCTCGGTGATGTCGTGGTAGAGGGCCATCAGCCCGACCCGCTTGCCGTCCACCACCACCGGCACGCCGAGCACCTCCACGTCCACCAGGCGGCCGTCCTTGCGGCGCCGCTGGCTGATCACCTTCACCGGGCGGCGCTCCAGCGCCTGCTCCGTGTAGCCGATGGCCTCGGTGCGCGTGGCCTCGGTGGTGATGAGGTCGTCCAGGTTGCGCCCCGCCACCTCGGCCGCGGTGTAGCCGTACAGCTGCTCGAACGCCGGGTTGCAGGACACCACGTTGTGCGCCAGGTCCAGCGTCACGATCGCCACCGGGTTGTTCTGCACCAGGTCCTCGAAGTACTGCTTCTGGTGCTGCGCGGCGGTGAACAGCCGCGCGTTGTCGATCGCGATGGCGGCCTGCGACGCGAACAGCTGCAGCAGCCTGAGCTCGGCCGGTCCGAACTTCCGCGCCGGCTCGCGGTCCATGATGGCGATGGCGCCCACCAGCCGGCCGCCCACCAGCAGCGGGACCACCAGCACCGCGTGGAACGCGACCTGCGCGTACTGCGGCGACTGGCCCGACCAGACCCGGTAGTCCTCGATGTTGAGCGGCTCGAGGCTCTCCGCCACGTGCCCCATCGCGCCCTCGCCGAGCTTCATCCGCGTGCCCGTCGTGTCGCGGCGGCCGACCTTGTGGCTGGCGACGATCTCCAGCTCGCGGCGGGCGGCGTCGTAGATCGCCAGCTCCCCGTGGCTGACGCCGAGCAGCGCCACCGCGCGCTCGAGTACCGCCTGGAGCAGCGTGCCCAGCTCGAGCTGCGCCGACAGGTCCGCGATGGTGGCGCGGAGGGCCTCCTGCTCGTCGGCCCGCTGCCGCACGGCCGCCAGGAGCCGGGCGCGACCGATCGCGATCCCCGCCTGGTTCGCGGCCGCCGTCAGGATCTCGAGGTCGTCGGGCGCGAACGCGTGCGCGCGGTCGCTCTCGACCACCAGCACGCCCACCAGCTGCCGGTTGATCAGCAGCGGCACGTCCACCTCGGAGCCGCGGTTGCGGGTGGGGAGATAGCGCGTGTCGTGGGTGACCTCGGCGGTGTAGTGCACCTTCCCGTCGAGCAGCGGGCGCTCGCTCAGGCCCTGGCCCGGGCGCACCCGCAGGTCCGGGGGCAGTGCCGCCGCGCCCGACGTCGCGACCAGCACGCGGTCGCCGGTGGGCTCGTCCACCAGGAGCAGCGCGACGAAGTCGTAGCCCAGGGCCTCGTCGTGCAGGCCTTCCGCCACGGCCCGGCAGATCTCGACCTCGGTCTCCGCGGACGCGATGGCCGTGCTGAGGCGCAGCAGCGCCGCCTGGCGGCGGCCCTGGCTGCCGGCCGGCCCGCGGCGCGCCGGCGCGCGACGCGCGGGCTTGGCGCCGCGCCGGTTCTTCGGCTTCACTCGGCCTTGCCCCGCGCGCCGACGAGCCCGCGGACCTCGCGCACCAGCGCGTCGGGGCTCTTGTACCGGTCGAGCACGGCGATGAGCCGCTCCCGGTCGATCGGCTTGGTGAGGTACTCCGAGGCGCCGAGCGCAAAGCCGAGGTGCTCCTCGTCCACGATGGTGGCGAGGATCACGGGGATCGCGGCGAGCGCGGGATCCTCCTTCAGCGCGCCCAGCACCGCCCAGCCGTCCATCCCCGGCATCAGCACGTCGAGGGTGATGACGGCCGGCTTGAGCTCGCGCGCCAGCCTCAGGCCGGTGGGGCCGTCCGCCGCCTCCACGATGTGGAAGCCCTCCCGGCCGAGGAACCGCTGCATCAGGGCCCGCGCCTCGGGATCGTCGTCGATGACCAGCAGCGTGCCGGAGGGCGCGTCCACGGCGGCCACGGCGGGCTCGGCCGCCGGCGCGGCCGGCGCCTCGCGCCGCTCGCCCGGGCTCGCCGGCAGGCGCACGGTGAAGGTGGACCCCTGCCCGGGCACGCTCTCGACCGTGACGTCGCCGCCCATCATCCGGCAGAAGCGGCGCGTGATCGCGAGGCCCAGCCCCGTCCCGCCGTAGTGGCGCGACGTGGAGGCGTCGGCCTGCGTGAACGCCTCGAACAGCTTGGCCCGCTGCTCGGGGGTCATCCCGATCCCGGTGTCGCTCACCCGGAACACCAGCCGGTCGCCGGCGCCGTCGGCCTGGCGCTCGCGCTCGGCCGCCAGCGTGATCGCGCCCTGGCGGGTGAACTTGCAGGCGTTCGAGAGGAGATTCAGCAGCACCTGCCGGGTGCGCGTGAGATCGGAGTGCATCATCCCGATCCCCTCCGCGCAACGGACCTCCATCCGGTTGCCGTTCTTCTCGACCAGCGGAGCGACGGTGGTGGCCACTTCGCGGACGACGGTCTCGACGTCGAACGGCTCCAGGTACAGCTCCAGCTTGCCCGCCTCGATCTTGGAGAGGTCGAGGATGTCGTTGATCAGCGCCAGCAGGTGGCGGCCGGCGGTGTGGATCTTCTCGAGGTCGGGGGCGAGCGCGGTCTGGCCGAGGTCGGCGACCTCCTCCTGCAGCATCTCGCTGTAGCCG
>DATJUT010000099.1 GCA_035502185.1 Gemmatimonadales bacterium | reverse complement strand
CATCGACCGGTACGGGTGCCCGTTCTTGTATGCGGAGTGCCGCACCTATTACGGCCGGGTCCTGTTCGAGAACGGCGACTGGGCCGCCGCCGAGGCTCTTCTCGCCGATGCGATCGCGATGTCAAAGGGAGTCTTCGCGGCGCCGCACGCGTTCGCGGCCGGGACGCTCGCCGAGCTCAGGCTCGCGCAGGGAAAGGTCGAGGATGCGGCCAGGGTGCTGCGCGGCGTCGAGGGCCGTGAGGAATCCGCAACGGCGGTCGCCTCGGTGCATCTGGCCCAGGGCGAACCATCGGCCGCGGCAGCTGTCTTGCGCCGACGACTCGCTGCCACTAGCCCGGACCGGCTCGATGTCGCCGCGGTGATCGAGTTGCTCGGCGAGGCAGAGATCGCATTGCACGACAACGGCGCGGCCATCGAACGCGGACGTTCGCTCGTGGCGCTCGGCAGCGTTAACAACTGTGACCTCATCGTCGCGCACGGCGAGCGCCTGCTCGGGCACGCGCTCGCGCAGACGGACGTACCAGCTGCGTGCACGCACCTGGAGACAGCGCTATCGGCCTTCACCCACGCCGGGATTCCTTACCGCGCCGCGCAGACGCGGCTGTTGCTCGCCCAGGTGCTCGGGCGGAACGACCGTGAGGTGGCCGGAGCCGAGGCGCGCGCAGCGTTGTTGGTTTTCGAGGATCTGGGAGCCGACCATGACGCGGACGCGGCCGCCGCGCTGATGCGCGATCTGGGCATCTACGCGGCCAGGACAGGGCCGAGGCATGTCGGACGGCTGACCAAGCGTGAGCAGCAAGTGCTCGCTCTGCTCGGCGAAGGGCTCTCCAACCCCCAGATCGCCGAACGTCTGTTCCTGTCGCGCAAGACGGTCGAGCATCACGTCGCGCGCATCCTGTCCAAGCTGGGCCTGCGCGGACGCGCTGAAGCCGCCGCCCTCGCGGCGCGAAGCGGCCGTGAAGAATCAGCCACAAATAGGTGAGTTCGCCGATGCTCAGGCGCCAGCCCGGGCGCCATCGTGGCCCTCATGACCGAAAAGAGGGAGCAACCTCACGGGATGAAGGTGATCCACGTGCAGGCGTTCGTTCCCGAGATGAGGAGGGCAGTCATGACGGGACAACTGGACGGCACGGTCGTGAAGGATCGCGTCGACGCCTGTGGCCTGGACACCTACTACGAAGTCCACGGCACGGGCGAGCCGCTCCTGTACTTGCACGGCGGGTTCAACACCATCGAGATGCTGGGCGGAATCCTTCCTCAGCTTGCTCAGCGGTACCGCGTATACCTGCCGGAGCGGCAGGGCCAAGGACGCACCCCCGACCGGGACGGGCCGGTCACGTTTCCGAGCATGGCCGCCGACACGATCGCGTTCTACGAGGCGGTCGGGCTGTCCGCCGCCCATCTGGTCGGCTTCAGCGACGGCGCGATGGTCGCTATCCACGTCGCGCTCCAGCGCCCGGACCTGGTGCACAGGCTCGTCCTGATCGGGCAGTACGCCAACCCGGACGGGTGCCCGCCGTTCTACGCCGAGCTGATGGAGCAGTTCACGCCCGATTCCTTCCCCGCCATGTTCCGGCAGATGTACAACTCGCTCTCGCCGGATGGGCCCGAGCATTTCCCGGTGTTCTTCAACAAGCTGAAGCCGAACTGGCTGTCCCCAGGCGTGTCACTGGAACGGCTCCGGGACGTGCAATCGCCGACGCTCGTCCTGATCGGCGATGATGACTGCGTCACTCCTGAGCACGCCGCGGCGATGGTACGCACGCTTCCTGCGGGATCACAGCTGGGGGTCGTGCCCGGAACCTCGCACGGGCTCCCGTTCGAGAAGCCCGATCTCGTTGACCGGCTGATTCTCGACTTTCTCCAGGACCAGCAAACGGAGAAAATGATCCGGCCCGCGGACGAGTCCTGACGTAGCTGCGGAGATTACCAGCCGGCCTGGCGTCTGGTCCGCCTGGTGGAACTATCAAGGTCGGCAGGACGTGAGCCTGCGATTATGCCGCGCCGTCCTGCGAATCGATGCCGTGCTGGTGCAGGAGATCGCGGAGCCGCTCGATCTCTTCACTCAAGGACGCGTTCCGGGCCTGGCTTCACCGTCCGGTCAGGTGCCGCTCCAGCCCGTCCAGCAGGCAGTCCAGGCCGAACTCGAACAACTGATCCAGATGCAGCTCCAGCTCGCTGTCGACCAGCCGGTTCAGCAGCGGGAAGTCACCGGTACCGGCGATGACACGGAAGCCGTGCTCCTGGGTCTGCATCCACTCGTCGCTCGTCAGCCCCGAGTCCTGCTCGGCCTGGGCCTCGGCCTCAAGGTTGAGGGCCAGGCCGCGCACGTGGCTGAACAGCGTCATGTGGACGTGCATCATCTCCTGGATCGTCAGGCCCAACCCGTCCAGCGCGCGCAGCGCCCACTCGGTGTGCCGCATCCCGTTGGGGATCAGCTGCGGGCGGGTCATGGACAGCGCCGGGGCGAGCCACGGGTGGCGGCGGAACCCCTGCCACTGCATGCGGGAGGACAGTTCCAGCTGGGCCCGCCAGCCCCTGGGCGGCCGGGCCGGCAGGGGGTCCTCGCCGAGCACGCTGTCCATCATGGACACCAGCAACTCGTCCTTGCCGTCGACGTGACGGTAGAGCGACATCGGGGCCGCGCCCAGCTCGGTCGCGATGCGCCGCATGGACAGCTGCGCCAGACCCTCGGCGTCGGCAACCCGGATGGCTGCCGCCACGATCCGCTCACGGCTCAGGTCGGGGTCGCCCTCGTCTCGGCGCGCGCGTGCCGCCACGCCCGCCGGCCGAGCGGGTCCGGCCGGGCCGGCGACTACCGTGCCCCGGCCCGGTAGCGACCGGGTCACCCCCTCGGCGTTCAGGGTCGCGAGCACCTTCGTCGCGGTGGCCAGGGCCACGCCCCACTCGCGGGTGATGCCGCGTGCCGACGGCACCGGGTCGCCGGGTCGCAGCTCGCGATCGGCTATACGGGCGCGGATCTCATCGGCGATACGACGGTACGGCGGCTGAGTCATCGATCGCTTCTCCTCTCCCCGTACTAGTACACCAAGCGCCTTGACTAGCACACGTACGGTGTACGCATAGGTAGATACATCGTACGCGACGAGGAGGCACAGCAGTGGCCAACCAGACGGTACTAATCTCGGGCGCCGGCATCGGCGGGCCAGCGCTCGCGTTCTGGCTGCGGCGGTACGGCTTCGCGCCGACGGTCGTAGAGGTCGCGCCCGCGCCCCGGCCCGGCGGGCATGCCGTGGACCTGCGCGGCGCCGGGCGC